>JAURLM010000125.1 GCA_030831265.1 Chloroflexota bacterium | reverse complement strand
CAAGCGCTCCGTTTCCCACGGGTCTGCACCCTTCACCAGCTCAGAGAGATGGTCGACAGCATTGGCAATGGCCCGACCCCAGTTGCGTATACCGACCTCACCAAGCCCGTAAATTCCGGCATCTGTGTCTACTCTGACGATGTAGTAGCCACGACCGTCTTTGTCCTGCACCGGCAGGTTGTGTATGCCTGTGACTTTCATGTTCTCGGCCTTTCTACGGGTTTGTTGGACGTCTGCAAAATACGGTACGCGCTGCGTGCACCAGTCAGCGGGTTGGAATAATCTGGCACTTGCACGAATAGATGATGACCGCTCTGGGCGGCGCAAGCGTACCGGAATTTCACCGCAAGTAACAGGTCAGATGTAGTGATGATTATCGAAGCGGGCATGTCAACGTCACGGGCACTTGATGTGACCGCTGACAAGGTGAATCTATTCGCAGAGATTACCGGTGATTACAACCCCTTGCATTTCGATGAGGCGTTCACCGCGGCTACCAGGTTCGGAAAACTCCTGGCCCAGGGCGGCATTGCGACCGGTCTCCTACATGCGCTTGTCGCTATGGACCTGCCGGGGCCCGGAAGTGTGTTCATGACTCAGCAGTGGTCGTTCCCGAAGCCGGTCTTCATTGGAGACAGGTTGACGGCTATCGGAACGATCAAGTCATGGCGTGCAGCCCGCTCAATGGGCGTAATGGAGTTTGATGTCAAGAACCAGCACGGTGAGACTGTGCTCAAAGGAGAGGCGACAGTTTTTCAAGCGTTGCCAGGCGCGATCCATTGACTTGGGCATTGGCTTGAAAAGTTGCTGCAAAGGCGTATCCATCTGAACAGATACGCAGTGCTGCATAGCGATATCGTTCGTTACCTGTTGTCCATCGTGACCCGTCTGTTCAGCACAGTTGCTCCCACTCTTAATGTTGAAATCTTCCCTGTCTAACGTGCTCATCCTCGCTGCGGGATGCGTATCGGTTCTTGCACTGGCAGCGTGCACTACACCCGGTATTGCGACGCCAACCGGGGAGTCGGTTTCTCCCGGTGCATCGACACCGACGAGTGCCCCCGCGAAGCCCACTGCAACCACGGCGGGAGGCGGTGCCACTGCTTCACCAACAGCCAAAGCTGCTAGCTCCACTCCAGTGCCTGCGCCTACCTCTCCCGCACGTGTCGGTTCTGGTTTGAGTCCGACGCCTGTGATTGGTGACTCTACGTGGGCAAGTGTCGACACAGTTGTTACTGATGTGCGGCAGATCGAAGGCGGGTTGCTGGTAGCTGCCGATGGTACGGAGCTAGCCGTACTTCTTCCTGCCAGCCAATCCAGCAATTCAGTGTGCGGAGAAGGAGGGGCGCCGTTCGGTGAAACCAGTATTTTCAATGACGTTTCTCCGTACGGAGGGCCGTTCGGTGCGAGCAGCCCGTTCAATCCGGATACTGTCAGCCCACCGATGATCGTTGTAGACGGTCAGTTCATCGGACATCTTTCGGTGTCCCCATTTGTTACAAGCCCGGTTGACCCGTACTCCGTGCTTGAATTGCTTGGTTGTCCACTTCTACGGGGCTAGTCGGGACTCATCGAATGTTCAATGGTCCGACGCATGTGTGTGTGGCGGGTCAATCAGCCTGTTCGGTATGGATAAATAGAGGAGAGCCAGTATGAGGATGCATGGTGAAGTAGGTTCCCGTGGATATACCCGCAATATTTTGCTGGGAGTGATAGCTGTGGCGGTAATCGCCACGGGAATAGCAATCTATATAAGAACTGGCACAGGGCCTGAACAGGTGTCGGCGGATAGCCTGTCCGCTCCATTCACGTCGCCGTCATCGGGCGGGTACATCAAGCTTGGTGACATTAAAGGCGAGGCGACCGATAGAGGGCATGAAGGCTGGATCGACATTCTGTCCGTGAGCCATTCGATCACACGCCCGATGTCTTCAGGGATTTCTGGTTCTACTCGGCAGCGTGGGAGCGTCACATTCGGTGACGTTGTCCTCGTAAAGGAGTTGGATAAGTCTTAACCAAAATTGCAGGAGGCACTGGCGACGGGCGAGACGCTTCCACTGGTAACGCTGGAACTTGCATGTCCAACAGCCGACGGCAGCAGCCAGCCGTACCTGACCTACGAACTGAAGGACGTGTTCATTTCCAACTACCGCATAAGTGGCGGGACGAGTAGTGGCGACCGGCCAACCGAGACTCTGTCTCTGAACTTTGGTGAGATCAGGGTTATCTACACCGAACAGGCATCTGATGGGAAAACCGGCGTTAAGCACGAATACGGCTGGAAGGTCGAAGAGGGTACCAACTAAACTGCGCTCTACTGAAGTGAAAAACGCCCGGCATGATTGCCGGGCGTTTTCGCGTTGCGCTAGCCAGTTATCAGGACGTGAAGTAGCTGCCACCGTTTGGCGACATTGTCTGGCCGGTCATGTAGCTCTGCTCGTCAGACGCCAGGAGCACTGCGAGGCTGGATACGTCGCCCAACTGTCCCGGCCGTTTGAGCAACGTCAGGCCGACAACTTTTGCTCCGCCACCTGAGCGCAATTCTTCGCGTGTCAGGTCGGTTTCGATGATGCCGGGGGCGATAGAGTTCACGAGAATGTTGTGCTCCGCTCCCCAGCGCGCGAGAACCTGTGTCAGAGAGATCAACCCGGCTTTGGACGCGGCGTAGTGCGCCGTGGTCGGACCGCCGTAGAGGCCGCTTACGGACGAGATGTTGATGATGCGTCCACCTCCGGCCTTGACCATGTGCGGTAAGACTTCCTGCGATACCAGGAATGGTCCCTTGAGGTTTACCGCCATGATGTCATCCCAGTCTTTTTCCGTGACTGTGTCGATCGGTCCTTGCCGGTTGATACCAGCGTTGTTCACGAGCACATCGATGCGCCCTTCGTCTGCCGCAACAGCGTCCGTCCATGCCTTGATCGAGGCTCGGTTCGTGACCTCCACTTTGTGAATGGAGGTTTTCGCTCCGGCGGCTTCGATCAGCTTTGCCGTCTCCTCCGCGTAATCAGGGCGGGATGTGTACGAAATTGAAACCGCACGCGCCCCTTCTTCCGCGAATGAGATTGCCATCGCCTTGCCAAGCCCTCGGCCTCCGCCGGTGACCAGGCATACTTTGTCTTTGAGTCTGTTCATTGTTTCTTTCCAGTAGTCAGTCGCGATTATCTACACAGGACAGTATCGCCTGCGTCGTGAGGTGGATGCTTAGAACGGAATCAGTTAGCGGGTTATTTCCACTTGACCTCGCCGGGCTCCAGGTCCTTTATCCAGAGTCCTGCACCCTCGCGCCGTGGGAACGGGAAGCCGGGCTTTCGAGTTGGAGGGTTGTCCTGCAACGCCTTCAACTTGGCTTCGTCCACAGTGATGCCAAGACCCGGTTCGTTGCCCATGACGATCCAGCCGTCCTCAATGTGGTTGTCCCAGCTTGCGAAAGCCTTCTCACGACCCGGGTCTACAACTTCCATCATGTTGTGGTTAGGCAGAGCGGCGGCAAGGTGCGCCATGAAGTTGGCCTGGCAGTTCATCATGGTGACCGGAATTTCGTAGGCGTAACACATGTTCGCCACCTGCCTTGCACCGGTGATGCCTGAATGACCGACGCCGATGTTTGCCACGTCTATCGCCTGTTGCGAGATTAGTGGGTACATCTGGCCGATGTCATTCACGTTTTCGCCGGACGCAACAGCGGCGGTGATGCCTCGTGAAACCTGTCGTAGTCCATCAAAGTCCCAGCGGCGAGCAGGCTCCTCAGCCCAGAAGATGTTGTAATGCTCTTCAATCTGGTTGATGTAGCGAATCGCCTGCTGAGGGTTCCAGTATTCGTTGGTGTCTATGTTCAGATAAGGCCGCTCTTTGGCCTTCGAGAGAGCGTCCTGCACTATTCCAAGTCGGCGGAGGTCATCTTTCATGGAGAGGCCTATCTTTACCTTGCCACCTTCCACACCAACGTCCGCCATGCGGGCAAAGAACGCATGCAACTCATCGTCAGTCAGGTTATAGCCAATATCGGACGCGTACGCTTTGGCCCGGCCTTCTCGTGCGCCCAGCGTCTGCCATAGCGGCTCATCGTTCAACTTGGCCTTCAGGTCCCATAACGCCACGTCGATGGCCGCGATAGCGCCATTCACCGCGCCCTCATTGCCGCCCTTGTGAACATAGTCGACCATCTTTTTCCACAGGCCTACCACGCCGCGCGGGTCTTCGCCCTCTATCAGGTGGAACAGGTCTTTGACCGCCGCGTTTCCTGCCGGTGCGATGCCTGAGATGTTCTCGTCCGTCTCAATCCACAGCAGGGCGGAGCCCATCAGATCATCGCCCTTGGGATAGTTGGCATCGCCAATCGCCCTGTCCATCTGTTGGATGTACGTCTCTAGTCTGAATCCGGTGATTTTCATTGTCTTGTCTCGTTAATAGGGAAGGAGTGTTGCTGGAAATCTGGATGTGTTATTCGCCAACTACACCTTGGTCGTGTTCCTTGCAGCGTGTGCTGGTACAAAACTGTCATCGTCCGCCGCGGCCGCGGCGAGTTCATCCTTCGTTGGGGCGTAATCCCAGAGTCCTGCTCCGGGCCTGCGGCCGAACGGGCTTGGCCCCGCGCCAAACGAGATGTTCTCAACGTTCTGGCGGGCAAGGGCTTCCTGGTCGATCTCGATGCCAGTTCCGGGTCGGTCACCCAGGATTGCGTAGCCGTCCTCGAACCGGATATCGGTGGTGT
>JAURLM010000124.1 GCA_030831265.1 Chloroflexota bacterium | reverse complement strand
CGTCCGCGTATCACGCCCCTCGCCTTGCTCAGCCCAGTCGCGTCGATATCCCGACCTGCCATCTTCAGGGCGGTGTAGCACTCTATGGACGTGCTCAGGTCGCCAGGGCCGCCGTAGTACAGGCTCCAGCCACCGTCCTTGGCTTGTCTACGTTCAATGTGATTGGCTATTTTCGCGTTGCGATCGGCGTCCGTTACATCAAGGATGTGGCTGAGGAAAACATACTCTGCCTCCATCGTGGGGTTGGACTCAAGCTCACCCCACCACCAGCCATCCGGGTGTTGAATATCTCTCAGCAGGTTATGCGTGCGCTTGATCGCATCGTCTATTGACTGCGCTGATTTGTCAGCGGGGTCGCCTTCAAAACGGCCTGACCGTATTTGCGGGACCGCATCGCTTGTGATTTGGTCTATCAATTCGTTCATCGTCCACCGCCAGGGCCATGTGAGTGGGCTTGAACATCTAAGCCTGTGAATTGCGCTGCAGAATACCCGTTAGCAACGAACCATTCCGCCCCGCGCAACAACGAAGCGCCCGCCGGCCGCTGCGGTAGGCCAAGTTCTATCACAGCTTTCGTGCAATCGACATACATCGGGTGCCGGGATACCTGCAATCCTTCAAGTGGGATGAACGGTTCACGGCGGAGCAGCTTTCCTTCGATGAGCATATCCGCCAGGCCTGCCGCGTACGCCAGTGCAAATGGCGCTTTCACCGGTCTGCGCCTTAATCCGGTCACCCTGTTTAATGTCCCGTAGACATCTCGCAGCGAAATGTTTTCTGAACCCAGGATGTAGCGTTCTCCCGGCCTTCCGCGTTCGAACGCTCGCAGGTGTCCTATCGCAACGTCATCCACGTCACAGACGTTGATGCCGGTATCCACGTAGCCGGGGAATCTTCGGTTCAGGAATTCCAGCACGATACGACCCGTCGGTGTTGGTCGGTGATCTCCCGGGCCAAACGGCGCCGTCGGGTTCACAACAACAACTTCCAAATCGCGGCCATTAAGGGCAAGTGCTGCCTGTTCAGCCATTAGCTTGGAACGCTTGTAGTGTCCGGGCAGGTCGCTGATATTTGCCACTGCAGACTCATCCGCAATCTTGCCGTGGCCCGGCCACTTCAACGTTGCCACGGTGCTGGTCACAACTGCTCTCCGCACACCATTAGAAATGGCGGCACGCAAAACGTTCTCGGTTCCATCCACGTTTGTGCGATACGTTTCTGCCGGGTCGGAATGCCAGTATGAATAGATGGCTGCAACATGGAAAAGGCCATCGACACCGTGCACAGCGCGTTCGACAGATGGCTGATCGAGCACGTCACCTGTAACAACTTCAAGTAGCGGGTTGTCAGGTAATCGCTGTGTGCTGCCGGGGCGTATCAGCGCCCGCACCGAATTACCTTCCGCCAGCAACTGCCCGGTGAGTGCGCCGCCGACAAATCCTGTTGCTCCAGTGACGAGGTATTTCACTACAACGCCTGCCCGACCGCCTCGCTAACGGCGCTTTCCTCTGCTGCGGCAAGTTCTGAAGAGAACTCGTTGAAAAAACCTGTCAGAGCCCGCCGCGCCCGTGCAGCTGACCTTCCAAGTCGCGCAAGGTCCGAGATGTCTGCCGGGTGCCGTGAAAGGTGCTTGATAGCGGGGAGTACGCGACGGCTGTTAGGAGCCTGGCCAATATTGCCAACAAGTTCTGGTAGATCCATCTCAACAGTGTCCACGATGGCGCGTATCACGACGAACGGAAGTCCCGCATCAACGGCGACCTCAGCCACCATGAAGCTTTCCATCTCAACGCACACACCGCCAAGCTCCTCGCCGATCCACTGCTTCATGCCAGCGGTCCTCGCTATTGTGGGGACGTTGATTATCGGGCCCATCTCGAAGTCAATTCCCGCAACCTCCACGGCATTGCGCGCCCCGGCAAGCAGGTTCCTGTCCGGCAAGAGCGGATCGCCAAGTTGTGATGTATCCCAGTAGAACGGTGATCCGTCAAGTCGGTACAGCTGGGTGCCAAGAACCAGGTCGCCGGGCTGCAGCGTGCTGAGTGTGCCGCCGCCGTAGCCAATGGAAACGATGGAATCGGGATGGAAATGATCTACCGCCCACTTCGCGCCATCAGATGCACGCAGTCTGCCGGTCCCTGTAAGGATGATTGCGGTGTCTACAGGATTGGACTTGTCCTCAGCGCGTTACCGATAAGCAACGAAACCGTTTGGGCACGGCACAGTCTCGTAAGAACCCGTGCGCAGGATTCCGCTAACCTCGTCCGAAAGGGCTGCGATCAGGAGTTGCATTTCGGACCTGTTCCGGGTGCTCGCCGTGTTGCGAGTACTCGCATAGTTGGCATGTTGCGACCGTTACCCAGCGGTGATGCCGCCTTTTGCAATCGCCCCAGACCGGACAAGTTTGGCTGCCGCCCGCGGGTTGGACATCGCCTCGAAGATGGTGGTCGTCTCAAATCCACAGTGCATCATGCAGTTGGCACAGCGAGGATCCTTTTCGGGACTGCCGTACTTGTCCCAGACCTCGTCAGACATCAACTCGCCCAGTTCCTGGGTGTGGCCGTCCGCCAGCGGATAACAGGGGTTGCGCCACCCCATGATGGTGTACGTAGGGTTCGTCCATGCTGAACAGGACTTGTATGAACGTTCACCGCGCAGGAATTGCAGGTACAGTGGGTTGTTGTACAGCCGCATCTTCTTCGTTTTCTCCGGGTCGAGAACCTTCTTGAAGATGTCTATTGCCTGCTGCTTCTTCAGGAACAGCTGCTGGTTGGGCACAATCTCGTAGTCATATCCGGCGGTGACCATTGCGCCCTCGAAGCCCATCCCCGTGGTCTTCTCCCAGAGCTCATGCAGGTCATCTGCGTCCGAACCGCTGAACAGCGTGGTGTTGCTGCACACGCGGTAGCCGTTTTCGATGGCCTTTTCGCCCATCTTGATCGCTATCTGGTAGACACCTTTCCGCGATACAGCCACGTCGTGGCGGTCTGCTGTTCCGTCCAGATGAATCACCCATGCGAAGTACTTCGAAGGTGGAATATCACGCATCATCTTGCCCATGGTCAGCCCGTTGGTGCAGACGTAGACAAATTTCTTGCGCTCAACCAGCTTTGCGACCAGTTCCGGCAAGTGCGGCCAGATCGTTGGCTCTCCGCCCGCTATCGAAACCACAGGCGTATTCGCCTCGTCGACAGCCTTCATGCACTCTTCGACACTGAGCTGGCGGTGGATGACAGATTCGTACTCGCGTATGCGGCCGCAGCCTTCGCACGCAAGATTGCATGCCTCTAGCGGCTCAAGCATCGTCACCAGCGGGAATCGTTTCCGCCGCTTGATGAACTTGTTGTAGAAGAGATACCAGCCGACTTTGACAGCCAGCTCCTTGGGCCGTGTGGCCATCTCAACTAGCTCCTTTGGACTTCCCTGTTGTTGTCATCGTGGCAGGGACAGGATGAACGATCATGACATGGGATCACGTCGCCGTTGCTGGCTAACTCGTCCTGACAAGCAGGAATTCCCCGAGTTCGTCCAGATCCTTAGCAGTATCACCTGCAAGTTTAAGAGACTGTATCACGCTCTTTGCGCGCCGCCATCGTTCGTTAGCCAGTGATTGACAGTATTGCTCCGTGCCAAGGTCTTCCATCACCTGCAATGCATCAGAGACATCAGTTTCATCCAGTTCCGGCTTCTTGAAGATCTCCGTTATGCGCTCTCTTGCCGCGCCCGTGGCCGCGTTCAGCGCATGAACCGCAGGCAACGCCTTCTTCTTGCGCTCAATGTCAGCACCAACCGGCTTTCCGGTTTCCTTCCCGCCCCAGACACCAAGAATGTCATCCCTTATCTGGAAAACTCGACCCAGTTCGTAGCCCACTGAACGTAAGTCTTCGGAGAACCCATGATCGGGGCCTGGTGGGCGGCCAACGAATGAGCCAAGGAAGATTGCAGTCTCGATAAGCGCTCCGGTTTTACGCTCAATCATGTCCAGGTACTGCTCAACCGTGATGGTGCCTACAGTCTCGAAATGGATGTCGAGGTACTGGCCTTCCATCATCCGCAGGTAGTTTGCCGTGAGGGACCGTTTCGCCTCAAGCGCAACATCAACGCGCACGCCAACATCCAGCAACCTTTCCATTGCGTTGTCCGCAATCTTCAACATGGCGTTGCCTGAGACGATGGCCGTGGACTCTCCCCAGACCGCCCAGACCGTTGGCCTGTGGTGTCGGACCCTATCCTGGTCTTCCAGGTCATCGTGGATCAGTGAAAAGTTATGGACGTATTCGAGAGCGACAGCAACAGGCATCGCACGGTCGGTTCCGCCACCCGCAGCGTCCGCTGCAAGCAGGGCAAGGGTTGGGCGGAACCGCTTGCCACCCACAGCCGAGGAGGGCTTGCCATCCAGGTCTGTCCAGCCCATGTAATAGCGATGAGTCTCGTAGAGTGGTAGGCGCTGTCTGGCGAGTTCGGCGCGCAGAGCGCTGTCAATCGGCTCCTGGTAACGAGCGAAAAATGAAGGAAGTTGAGTTGCGGTGGTTGTCTTGCCGGTGGTGCTCAATAGTTGAAGATGTTTGTCATTGGGGATGATTGTGGGGTCGTTGGACTCAAAGGGTACGCCACAACCTGCACCGGGTGGAACATGAAGGGCTGTTTCGTAGCACGTCCTTTGAGTAGCGACGTGTGCGACAGCGCCTCAGTAAATGCAAAAAAAGACGCCGACTGGACTTGCCTCCAGTCGGCGTATCTTGCTTGACACTATGGCAGTTACGTGGGAGGGCTATCAGGCAGTCGTGATCGCCACCTTACGAGCCTTTTTCTCCTCCAGCTTCGGAAGACGAATCGTTAGCACGCCGTCCTTGTACGTGGAGGATGTGTTTTCCGCGTCCACTGACTCCGGAAGGCGGACTGCGCGGTAGAACGAACCAGTTCGTCGCTCTCGCAACAGGAATCCGCCGTCATTGGATTCACTCTGCTCGTCAACGGACGCCCGTACGGTGAGGACGCTGTCCTCAATCGTCACGTCGACCTTGTCTTTGTCCACACCGGGCAGCGAAGCTGTGACCACAATGTCATCACCCGTGCGCTGGATGTCCAGTGGGATTCCCCATGACTCAGTGGTTTCCGGGATCCTTGCGCCGCCATTCCACAACCTCTCAAACATCTCGTCGAACTTACGGACATCAGCAAACGGTGACCAGCGTTCAATAGCCATTTTGTTAACTCCTTGCAGCGATGTGATCGTGGATGCCATCGCTGAACCTGCTAAAACGAACCATGACTAAGTGTAGAAATCTGATAAAGAACTTGTTAAGTAACCTGTTTTGATGATTTGTAGTAAACTTGGGTGTATACGTTGCGATAAAGCGCTTGAGGAAAGGCTGCGCTGTTGGCACAGGACTACTACAAACTGCTGGGCGTTGAACGTTCAGCCACCGAAAAAGACATTCGGTCGGCTTATCGCAAGCTGGCTCGAAAACTGCACCCGGACGTTAGCCCTGGTGATACTGGCGCGTCTGAACGCTTCAAGAAGATCAACGAGGCTTATGAAGTCCTTGGCGATACCAAGAAGCGCAAGGACTACGACGAGTTCGGTGAGAACTGGCGGCACGCGGATGAAATTCGCAAATCAGGTGCGAACGGCGGTCCACGCCGTGGCAATGGCTTTCCAGGTGGCCAGCACTTCGGTGGTGGTGGGTCGATTTTCGACCTCTTCTCCTCAGGCGCCGGCATGGGCCACGATATTTTTGATGGAGAGCGCCGGTCGCAGGTTGAAGGCAATCTCGAAATAACGCTCGATGACGCCTTCAACGGAGTCGCACGTCGCGTAACCATCAGTGGCCCTGCTGGAACCCGAACACTTGAAGTCCAGGTCCCGGCAGGCATCCAGGACGGTGGTCGCATCCGCATAAACCCTGACGCGCAGACACAGGTCACGTTGACCGTGCGCGTCCTGCCTTCGAAGCGCTTTGAACGTCGCGGTGATGACCTTGTCGCAGAAGTGCCTGTCAGTTATGTCGACGCGGCCCTGGGTGGTGAGGCTGAGGTGTCGACCATGACCGGCCGTATTGCGTTGACTATCCCTCCCGGCACGCAGAGCGGACGCTCGTTCAGGATCCCCGGTAAGGGTATGCCGAAACGGGGGAAGGAAGGATTTGGTGATCTCATCGCGAGGGTGAAGATCACCATGCCGGAAAAGATCACTGACGCACACCGGAGGCTTTTCGAGCAGCTTCGTGAATTGGAATCGCCTGCAACCGTTTCTAAGGCGGATGGAGGATAAGAGATGTCATTCGGACGTGATGAACCGGTATTTGCAATTGGAATTGTCGCCCGACGCATTGGCGTTCACCAGCAGACGTTACGCAACTACGAACGGTGGGGACTTGTCATGCCACGCCGTTCAGGCGGAGGCACGCGCTACTACTCAGTGCGTGATATCGAGAAGATCGAGAAAATCCGAGAGTGGATTGAGGTGCTAGGCATCAACCGGGCAGGCGTCGAGGTGATGACGCGTTTGCTGCGCCGGATTGCGGAACTTGAACAGGAAGTCGCTGACTTGAAACTTGCTGTAATCAAAGCGAAGTCCGGGCCGGAACCGTTGGTGCAAGGTCGAAATGAACGCGGCGGCATCTAATTTTCGATGGCAGGCTCGTATAGAGCGCTGATCCATGAGTTGGAGGCAGACAGTTGGTACTTAAACAAGAAGATTTCACGGAACAGGCTCGCGAAGCGCTGGGCGCATCGCAGCAGATGGTCTTGCAGATGCGGCACAGCCAATGGGATGCCGAACATCTTCTGTTGGGATTGTTGCAGGTGGAAAACAGCCTGCCCGCCCGGATGCTCGAAGCATTGGATGTCGAACCTGCTGACATCATCCGAGAGGTCACGGAAATCCTTGAGGCATCGCCAAAGATTGCCGGCCAGAATCCCGCTGCACAGATATTCGCCACCCCGCGCGTGGTCACGGCCATTGAAAACGCGCGTAAGGAAGCAGATCGACTGAAAGACCAGTTCATTGGCACTGACCATCTGCTGGTCAGTCTCGTCTCTGACAACGCAGGTAAGCTTGGACAAATCTTCAAGCGGCACGGTATCACGCAAGAGCGCATTTACCAGGCACTGCTGGAAGTCCGCGGCTCCGCCCGCGTCACTGACCCGCGTGCCGAAAGCAAGTACAAGGCACTCGCCAAGTACAGCATCGACCTCACGCAGCTTGCGAAAGACGGCAGGCTGGATCCCGTCGTTGGCCGTGACGTAGAAGTCCGCCGGGTGATGCAAACGCTTACTCGGCGCACCAAGAACAACCCGGTGCTCATCGGTGATGCCGGTGTTGGCAAGACCGCCGTCGTCGAAGGACTCGCACAGCGCATCGTCTCAGGCGATGTCCCTGAAATGCTGCGCGGTCGCCGGGTGCTGGCACTGGAGATGGGTTCGTTAGTAGCCGGTGCAAAATTCAGAGGTGAATTTGAAGAACGACTCAAGGCAGTTATGGACGAAATTTGCCAGGCCGCCGGTGAGATCGTCCTGTTCATTGACGAGATTCACACCGTCGTTGGCGCAGGAGCCGGTGACGGCGCACTCGATGCCAGCAACATGATGAAACCTGCGCTCGCCCGCGGCGAAATGCAGACCATCGGCGCGACTACGCCAGACGAGTACCGCAAGTACATCGAAAAAGACGCAGCGCTGGAACGCAGGTTCTCGCCCATCTGGGTAGAAGAGCCGGAACCCGCGGTCGCCGTCGAGATGCTGAAGACGCTGCGCCCTCGCTACGAAAGTCACCATGGGATAAAGATCGAAGAAGGCGCAATCGAAGCGGCAGTGCGGTTGAGTGCACGTTACGTCTCGGACAGGTTCCTGCCAGACAAGGCGGTTGACCTGATCGACGAGGCAGCGGCGAAGATACGCATCCAGAACGACGCAATGCCGACGGACCTGACGCAGCTTGAGCGGCGAATCCAGACGGCAACTGAAGAGGAAGAGGCCGCTTCGGAGCTTGGCAACTACGAATTGGCAGCGCAGAAAAAATCAGACCGTTTGCGTCTTTCGCAGGAATACGACCAACACAAGGCCGCGTGGGAGTCCGAGCACAAGAAAATCGACACCGTGACTGCGGAAGATATCGCAGGCCTGATTGCAGAACGCACAGGTATCCCGGTTGACCGGCTGGTCGAAGGCGAGGCCGAAAGGCTATTGCATCTTGAGGAACGCCTGCACCAGCGGGTGATCGGACAGGATGCAGCCGTATCCGTGCTCGCGGACGCAGTCCGCAGGGCGCGTGCTGGCCTGAAAGACCCGCGTCGGCCAATTGGATCGTTCATCTTCCTTGGCCCGACGGGTGTCGGGAAGACCGAACTTGCCCGCGCACTGGCCGAATACATGTTTGACGACGAAGAAAACCTCGTCCGCATTGACATGTCGGAATACCAGGAACGCCACACAGTCTCGCGGTTGGTTGGCGCTCCTCCCGGATACGTTGGTTATGACGATGCCGGTCAACTGACCGAGATCGTGCGTCGCAGGCCGTTCAGCGTTGTGCTTTTTGACGAGATCGAAAAAGCGCACCCGGAAGTGTTCAACACGCTGTTGCAGGTGCTGGATGACGGTCGCCTGACAGATGGGCAGGGCCGTACGGTGGACTTCCGGAATACGGTCATCATCATGACCAGCAACCTGGGAACCAGCGGCGTGCCGCAGGAGTCCATCGGTTTCAAGACCTCAGACCGTGACATGAAAGAGTCGGCAACGCGACGTGCGAACGTTGAGGATGCGTTGAAGCGTGCGTTCAGGCCAGAGTTCCTGAACCGCATAGATGACATCGTCATCTTTGATTCGCTCACGGAAGATGACACGCTCAAGATCGTTGGCAAGTTGCTTAACGAGGTTATCGGGCGTGTTGGAGAGCTTGGCGTCAAGGTTGAAGTCACCGACGCTGCCCGGCAATGGCTGGCGAGAGAAGGGTTCGACAAGATGTACGGTGCGCGTCCGCTCAGGCGGGCGATCCAGCGATACGTCGAGAACGAGCTCTCAAAACGGATACTGGGCGGAAAGCTGGAACGCAACAGTTCCGTTTCGGTTGACGCGAACGAGTCTGGTCTTGTGTTCGTGGCTCACCCGGCGTCCCAGCTGGTCACTGAGTCCGCGGGCCGGGAGACCGAAAACGTTAGCGGTTAGCGCAGAGGTTCTCAAAACATAAACCTTGTACAGTCAGGACCGTCGTATGTTTAGGCAACGGCGGTCCTGGTTTGTCTGCCCTGTCCTGTTGGGCATACATAGTGACATAGGTCCGCTAACCGTAATCACCCATGTATTCCCCCGATACCGCCTACTCCGCCACCATTGCGTGCAATAAGATGCATCTGTGACTGAACTAGAGTCGGAATCCACCATGCCTGAGGTTAATGTTCCGGATCCTTCCGATGGACATATATCTCTCGCGCCTAACAAACTGTTGGATTGCCTGAAGCAGCACCCCAAGCTCCTGCAACTGGCCATCTGGACGATTGTTGTCGGGTCAGTAGTCGGTGGTTTCATCCTGTACAAGGCCGGGCAGCTAAACCCGGCAGGCGTCGGCTACACCGGTGCTTTTCTGATCAACATGATCGGCTCGGCGTCGGTCCTGATACCTGTTCCGGG
>JAURLM010000123.1 GCA_030831265.1 Chloroflexota bacterium | reverse complement strand
TCGATGTCTGAACCTGAACCCACCGCGACCAGCACTCGGCCACCTGCGGTTACCGGCTGGCCCGATGCATCGGTCGTCGTCCCCGCATGGAAGATCAGTGAATCACCATCGGTATCCTCAAGGCCAGATATGGGCAGGCCGGTCTGGTATTTTTCGGGATAACCGCCGGAGGTCATCACGACGCAAACGTGAGCACTGTCACTCCATATGACCTCTGTTTCGGCCAATCGCCCCTCAGCAACTGCAAGACAGATATCTGCGAGGTCGCTCTTCAGCCGAGGCATCAGGACTTCACATTCAGGGTCGCCGAAGCGGCAGTTGAATTCGATGACGCTTGGGCCTGATTCAGTCAGCATCAGCCCTGCGTAGAGCATTCCGCTGAACGATGATCCGTCCTTCACCATTTGACGGGCTACGGGTTCCAGGATTTCGGATCGCACACGGGCAGCAAGTTCCGGTGTCCAGAACTCCGGTGGTGTGTATGCGCCCATCCCGCCGGTGTTCAGCCCTGCATCGTTGTCGTCGATACGCTTGTAGTCACACGCCGCCACTTCCGGAGACACGTATTCGCCCTGCACGAAAGCGAACACGCTGACTTCCGGACCCGACATCCGGTCTTCAATCAGCAAGCTGTTTCCGGCTTCACCGAACGCGGCGCGATCCAGCATAGAGACGATTGCGCTGATTGCTTCCTGGTGTGTGTCAGGAAGCAAAACGCCTTTACCTGCGGCAAGCCCATCTGCCTTTATGACGAATGAACCTACCGCCAGTGATAAGACGTAAGCGATTGCGTCTTCTGAATTAGTGAAGCTCCGAGCTTTGGCCGTTGGCACGTTGGCGTGCTCCATCAAGTCTTTCGCCCAGCTCTTTGAGCCTTCGATACGGGCTGCGGCAGCACTCGGGGAGAATATTTTGAGACCTGCCGCGGTGAACATATCCGCGATACCGGCGACCATCGGGACCTCTGGCCCGACCACGGTCAGGTCAACATCCCGATCCTGTGCAAGTTTCATAAGTCCGTCGATATCCTCGGCCCTGATCGGGATGTTTTCGCCCAGTGCTGCTGTTCCCGCATTTCCTGGTGCGACGAGGATTTCAGTGACGCGTTCACTCTGCGAGAGTTTCCACGCCAGTGCGTGCTCACGGCCACCGTTACCAACTACAAGTACTTTCATCTTCTCGCCCGGGTTACTCCCATTCGATGGTTCCCGGTGGTTTGCTGGTGATGTCCAGCACGACACGGTTGATCTCTGGAACCTCGTTGACGATGCGGTTGGAAATCCGAGCCAGTGTGTCATAAGGCAATCGTGCCCAGTCCGCAGTCATTGCGTCCTGGCTTTGTACCGCTCGTAACGCTACGACATGTTGATACGTGCGGCGGTCTCCCATCACACCAACAGTCTGTGTGTTGGTTAGCACAGCGAAGCTCTGCCACAGCTTCTCGTAAAGGCCCGCTGCCTTGACTTCGTCGATGACAATCCAGTCGGCTGCCCGCAGGATTTCCAGCTTCTGGTGAGTGACCTCGCCCATGATGCGGATGGCAAGCCCTGGACCGGGGAACGGCTGCCTGTTGACCGCTTGCTCTGAAATCCCAAGTTGCACTCCAGCGCGTCTTACTTCGTCCTTGAACATGTAGCGCAACGGCTCTACGAGCTTCAGGTTCATCCGTTCCGGCAACCCACCGACATTGTGGTGTGTCTTGATCTTATGTGCTGCCGTCGTGTCCGCTGATGTGCTTTCGATCACGTCCGGGTAGAGCGTGCCCTGCGCGAGGTAATCGACGTGGCCAAGGGTGTTTGCGGTCTCCTCGAAAACCTTGATGAACTCTTCACCGATTCGCTTTCGCTTGACTTCCGGGTCCGTCACGCCCTTAAGCGCTGCAAGGAATCGCTCTGTTTCGTCCTTAAAAATCAGGTTCACGCCGAGGTCTCGGGCGAACACGGTTTGCACGCGTTCAGCCTCACCACGTCGCAGCAGGCCGTTGTCAACGAAGATACAGGTCAGGCGATCACCTATAGCCCGGTGGATGAGTGCAGCAGCGACCGTAGAGTCCACACCGCCGGACAGAGCGCAGATCACCCGGCCATCTCCGACTTGTTCGCGGATGCGGTGAATGGCATCCGTGACGAAATTTGCCGGCGTCCATGTACCGCTGGCTCCGCATATGCGATAGGTGAAGTTATGAAGAATTTCTGCACCCTGTGGAGTGTGAGCAACTTCAGGGTGGAACTGGATGCCGTACATCTTCTGCTCTGACGACCCCATGACAGCGACTGGAGAGTTGTCCGAATATGCCATTGAGCGAAAGCCGGGCGGGAGGTCTTCTATACGGTCGCCGTGACTCATCCAGACAGGGATGTCACCGCTCAATCCTTCCAGAAGATCAATGTTCTGGCCGTCTTTGTGGATGACTGCGTGGCCGTATTCTCGATGCAGACCGGGTTCAACTTTGCCGCCCAGTTGGTGAGCCAGCAGCTGCATGCCGTAACAGATACCCAGCACCGGCACTTTGGCATCGAAGACCCACGCGGGAGCGAGAGGAGCGCCGTCTTCGTACACACTGTTAGGGCCGCCTGAAAGCACGATTCCCTTTACGTCCTGCTCATGCAGAATGTCAGGAGGAGCATTCCAGGGGATGATCTCGCAGTAGACATTCGCTTCACGGATTCGTCTTGCAATCAGCCGTGAATACTGGGAACCGAAGTCCAGGATAACGATAGTTTCCGTCCGGAGCGGGACATTTTCCCGATCCCCGGTCAGGGTTTCCTTCTGGGCTATCTCCAGGTACGTACCTACCTCGATGTCGTCAGAGGTAGCAACGCGGGCGCTGCCGGACGATTGCTCCAACTCTTCCTCGTGCGCTTCTTCGTTCATTAAACCGGCCTGTTTATGGGTTTTGTGGGAGCGGGCCGAGT
>JAURLM010000122.1 GCA_030831265.1 Chloroflexota bacterium | reverse complement strand
TGAGCCGTAGTGGGTTTTCAGGTCAGTGAAACGTGTATGGATGAGGTTCGGTGCCGAAAGATCACGCTCAACCGGGATAAACCGACATGGAGCGACACCCTTGATGTCATGATTGCTGTCTGGATGCGTAACACCAACCCGGATCGCACCCTGCCCTTCCACCGGCCGTATGTCATGGGCGAAGCCGGCCGGGGCCATGACAATGTCACCCCATTCGGCGGTTATGCGCTCGTACTGGCCTATCTGCCAGCTTGTTTTTCCGTCAAGTACAAACCACCACTCGTTGAAGTTGGGATGTATATGCGGGTCAGGTGGCGTGCCAGCCGGACCGGATATCCACACCACACGGTTGCGACCGTCTTCGAGGATGATTTCTGCCCATCGGTCATTGCCGTCATGCCGACCGTTAATTTCATCGTGACGGGTGACTCGCAGATTGGTTCGGCCAGGCGCTTGTGGCATTGTGGATACTCCGAAGTGGACTTCGTGGACGGTAATCGTCGATGCCGGACGAGCGAGATTGTACGACGGCAGGTGCACGATGTGGGTGGGACTGTTGGAACACTCGCAAATGGTGGGCCGAACCGTTATGGTCTGCCAGCAAACCCCAGATATAAAAACCAGGAGCAGACTGATGCCAGGTCGCAGACAGGATATGTACCGAATGCCAACGGTGTTTGGACCAGCCACGGGTCCACGTCGTGGCCCCGACGGTAGGACATTCGACTGTGTGAACAACCCTAAAACGACTTCGCTTGCGGTTTCGTTCAGGACGGCATCAGACCAGCTTGAAGCGTTACTGCCGGATGGATTCGATGTCGCAGGCGAGCCGATAGTCACGATACGCGCTTCGTACATGAAGGAGATTGAATGGCTGGCAGGCCGCGGCTACAACACGCTGGGCCTGACGTTTCCGGCAACGTGGCGCGGGCAGCGTGAAACCGCCACGGGGCCATTCCTGACGGTGTTGTGGGAGAACCTTACTGACCCGATCATCACCGGGCGTGAGGAGCTGGGTTTCGCCAAAATCTACTGCGCATTGCCAGAGCCGAAGATTTCCGGAGCAAACGCTACAGCCAGCGCGGACTGGCTGGGATTCGAGTTCATGAAGATGGATCTGCGGGACCTGAATCCGGGCACCGCTGCCGCTGTGCCTGTGGTGGACGGAATGCTGCACTACAAGTACATGCCTCGGACTGGTGAATGGGGAACGGCGGACATTGCGTACCCGGTCATCACACCCGCTGCATCACCAAACACGAAGGTGATCGAGCATTTGAGTGGACATGGAACGGTGACATGGAAGCGCGCTCGCTGGGAAGACCTGCCCACGCAATACAACATTGTGAACGGCATAGCTGACCTTGAAGTCAAAGAGTGGCTCGGTGCCACTTTGACCCGGACTGTTGGGGCCAAAGACCTGGGCGATCAGCGAATTCTGTACTAGTCCGTTACTTTTCGAGAAACAAAAAAAGACCCCTCCGGCCGTGTGACCGGAGGGGTCTTTGTCATTCAACTAATCAACTAGTCAGCCATCGTGGGGGCCGCTGCAGCGCTTCTGCCACGAACCTTCGCTGCCTTTTCAGCTGCTTCAACTGCGTGAGCCAGTTGCCTTCCGCCCAGGTTGACAAAGACACCTGCCACCGTGAACATGAAGCCCAGCCCGACGAAGATGCTCCAGGACATGAAGTGTGCCATTCCTGCAAGCAGGTCAGAGTTCACTCCACCAATCAACTGTCCAAGAAGGCCGAATGCCAGCGGGCTCCAAGCCTGCGTCCGTACCGGGCCTTCCAACGGGTGACTACGGTCAAGGTCTGAGAAGTACTTGCCGTCAACCGGCACCTTGTACTCTCCAGCCTTGAACAATTCACCCTTGTACTCAACGTCCTCGGTCAAAACGACTGTCTGTGTACCGTGCAGGGTGTGGTAGTTGATGATTGCGTACTGAACCATCAGCTCATCCGGCGTGTTCACAAGCGGGTCGTTCGGGTCAAGGTTTGCACTGTTGAGCGGGAACTGCCAATCGTTTTCAAGAAGCGAGAGGATAGCGTCTCCGCCTTCCTTCGTTCCACGATCCGTGAAGTTGCCGTCGGCGTCATATGACATCGTGCGGTTCTGCACTTCATAGACCGCCTCAAGGGACGTCAGACCGTCCGAAGCCTTGAAGTAGAGGTACCCGCCCAGTACCATGCCGATGATGCCACCGACCACCAGGACCAACCCGGCCATCGTTATATAACCCATCCGATTGACCATTGCCATCTCGATTCTCCCTCTAGTCTTTTGCGAATACTCTCGCTGCTTTCCGCGCCCTTGTGAGGTTCCCCTACGGACTGCCCTCGCCAAGTATTCGCGATTTCCATTTTCTCCGGTCAGCTCGGTCAGTAGCGGCCGTTGGAATGAGGATATGCCAGCGGGTGTGAGGGATTAGTGCAAACTAACCTTCGACCATGAAGACTATGTGAGATTATTTTCACAATCGAAATTTGCCACCCAGACCAAACCGTAATCCACGACCTACTACACGCCACCAAACCACTTAACGGCCGACAGAATGATAGCTATTCGGATAATTAAGCCGCAGATTGGCACAGTTTCGTAATTGACTCAAAACGGAAGATTCTGGAGGAATCTATAAGAAATAGATGAGTCTCGACCATGAACCATTGATGCCCTGCGGTTCAGAACATCGCGGAGCCTCCGGAGAGAATGATGGACTCTCCGGTGATGTACTCTGACTGATCGGAAGCCAGCCAGGCGGCGGTCCGTGCGGCGTCATCAGCCTGTGCGATTCTGCCAAGCGGGACACCGGCGTTCGAACGTTCCACCATCACATCCCGGTATTCCTCGATACTCATCCCCTCGGGTTTCAGGGCTGAAGCCATCCCGAAAACTCGCTCTGTCTCCACCAGTGAAGGGCAGATTGCGTTGACGTTTATGCGGTGCGGAGCCAATTCTTGTGCAAGCACCTGTGTCAGGCCGATCACACCGAACTTTGATGAACAGTAAGCGGCAAAGCGGGCGCTGCCCTTCTTGCCGGACACTGACGAGATGTTGATGATTTTTCCACCAGGCTCTCGGCTCAACATGTGACGCGCTACCGCCCTGGAAACAAGGAACGTGCCCTTCAGGTTGACCGCTATCACGCGGTCGAAGTCGCTCTCTGCGAGTTCAACAACCGGCACTCTGTCTGACCCAGCCAGTGCACCGGCGTTATTAACAAGGATGTCAATCCGCCCAAATTTTGCCAGCGCGGCATCGACCATTGCATCCACCTGATCGGAATCGGCGACGCTGCCTGTCACACCGATAGCGTCACGACCAAGTGCTTTTATCTCCTCGACGACAGCGGGCATTCCGCCCCAGTTACCACGACCTTCGGCATGAAGGTCATTCACAACGACATTCGCACCCTCTTGAGCAAGTCTCACTGCGATGGCACGGCCGATACCCCGTTCGCCCCCGGCTCCCGTGACGAGGGCCACTTTCCCATCAAGGTTATACATAGTCAGCTTGCGTCCATTCGTTGTTGCACGGCGGCGAATACGTCTCCGGCAATTTCAAGTGCCCGCCCAGAATCCGTCGCTTCGTACGCTTCCGCTGGGACGCCTCCGGGAAGGCTTTGCGGATAGCGCGCACCGAGAAAATGCTTATCCAGCATGACAGCTATCGATTTAACGAGGTCAAACGACTGGTCAAACGCCAGTGCGTCCTCACAGAGGTCAGCCAGCGAATGCCCCCACACCTGCTCTGCCCCGCTCTTGAACAGGAACGCCGTGACGGCTTTTTCTGCCGACTGCTGACAGAGGAAGCAGGCAAGGGCGTGACGCCCGTCATCAGCATTAGCCTGCGCCGCGGCGAGGTCATGCCGAGCCTGTGACAGCCATGCGTCCGCTTTCCGTGCAACCGCATCAACCATAGATCGATTCACCTTCCATAGCGGCGGCCATCAGCAGAGGATCGGACTCGCCAAGTTCTTCAAATTCGCCAGGGGTATAAACAAAAAAATTCGTACCTACCCGCGGTCTCAGGTGTACGTTCCAGAAGTCAGCACGCCGCTGCCACGGCTCATCAGTCTCCTGCACAAGCACCAGGTCAAGCGTCGATTCAGTGGTAACGCGGCCCATTGCAAGGTCACCGATGGCCCACATCCTGAGCATGCCAAGTTGCGGCATCTCAGACAGCAATCGTTCCAGTTCAGCGTCCAGCATCTGCCGACGCTGATGGGCGAAACCGAACATTATCGGCATGGCAATGCCTTTGCCCCATGATGGGTTACCGGTCGCATCAAACCGTGTAGAGGAAGGGCGACTTCTGTTCTGGCCAGATCTCGTCTTCCGTAAGCACTTGCGCTTCTTTTCGGTACACCTGTATGCGGTGGGAGCCGAAGTCCGGGATGTACATGAACCCATCGTCACCGTTGAACCTGACGGCTGCGGGGCCGCGCAGGCGGCGCGATTCTTCGAGTGTGGTCATTTCACGGGCACGTAGAACTTTGGGGTTGGACATGATGTAGATTCGGCCACTCTTCGAGAGCGTGGCATCACCGATGAACTGGTCGACGTATCGGCCTGTGTGGTCGAACTGTGCAATGCGGTTGTTGCCGCGGTCAGCAACAAAGATGTCACCGTGCATGTCTATGCTTACGCCGGCAGGTCGGTTGAGTTGACCGTCTCCTGAACCGCTGGAACCGAACTGTGAGATGAATTCGCCATTCGCAGAGAAGCGTTGCACGCGGTCGTTACGCCAGTCGGCAACGAGCACTGTGCCGTCTTCGTCTACAGCAACACCCCACGGCATGTTGAGTTCGCCGGGGCCTGTCCCAAACGACCCGAACTTTCCGAGGAATTTGCCGTCTGTGGTAAACCGTTGCACACGATGGTTCAACGTGTCCGCAACCAGCATATTTCCGTCGCCATCCAGCGCAATGCCTGATGGACGGTTCAACTGACCGTCACCATCTCCATGCTCACCCCATGAGCCTTTACTTGCTCCGTCGCGATCCCACTTCGAGATGGTGTGGTTGCCTTCGTCAGAAACGTAAAAGGTTTCTCCAGCATCCCGAATGATCTGAACCGGCCAGACAAATCCCTTGCCAATCGTGTCGAGGTCTTCGTCATCCCAGTTGGTTCGACGAATCTCACCTCCAGCCCCATCATTTCGATTCAGCACGAACAACATGCCGTCATCGCCAAAAGCGACGTCCATCGGGTATGTCGTGACACGGCGCATGCCAATTGTCTGGTGAAACGGGAATCCCGCTCTTAGTAGTGCGTATGGCCTGGTCATTTTTGACTCCGTACCGGTTACACGAGTGTCTTTTCGAACGGTCGTATCTGTTCAAAGTCACCACCGACAATCTCGTGTGGATCGATCCCCATCCACTGTTTGAGCAGCGTCGAGTAGATCGACCGGAAGTCGATTGTGTGGCGCAGGTCTTCTCCGTACAGCCAGTCAGCGGGAGCAAGTGACGGGTATTCGGAATAAAGCCCACCCTTCACGTTGTCACCGATGAGGAACGCTCCACCGCCAGAGCCGTGGTCCGTACCGGAACCGTTGTCCTTGATACGGCGACCGAACTCGGTGAAGACAAGAATCACGACCTCGTCTTCGGCATTGTGCTCACGCAGGTCCGCTCGGAAGTCAGCGATGGCCTGTGACAGTTCGGTCAGCAGGCGTGCGTGCGTCGGCACTTCCTGTGCGTGGTGGTCGTAGCCGCCGTGGGCTGTGTAGAACACGCGCGTGCCAAGGCCAGCGGTATGAATCCGGGCAACATCACGTAGTGCCTTCGCTATCGGGTTGTTGGCATATTCGACGGTGGATTTGTACTGGCGAGGTGCGACAGAGAGCATGTCAGCACCCTTGAGCACGTCCTGCCCTGTATGTGCGAGGTAGTCCATGACCAGCCCGGAACCGACCGCAGGCGTGTACATGCGCTTGAAGATGTCGAGGTCTTTTGCCCTTTCTTCTTTTACCTGCACCGACGACATGAGTCCGTACTTGTCGAGGTCTCCGATAGACGTCGCAGCAACGCCGGGAGCAGCCAGCGCTCTTGGCAGACCTCGCCCCATAGATACTGCGGTCAGTGGGTTTTCGCCGCGCGGGTCGATCTCACGCACGACTTTGGCCAGCCAGCCTTCGGTGGCAATCTTGTTCGGCTCGCAGGTGTGCCATATGTCCATCGCCCGGAAGTGGGAGCGGCTGGAGTTTTCGTAGCCGATGCCCTGGATGACTGCCATGTCACCGGCGTTAAACATGTCCCTGAACGGGGCTGCGGAAGGATGAAAGGCGAGCGTGTCAGTGATGGGCAACACCCTGTCTTCTGAAATTCCGACAAGCGGACGTGAGTCGTGGTAAATCCCCTCCGTGAACGGGATAACCGTGTTCATGAAGTCGTTGCCGCCGCTGAGCTGGACAACAACCAGCACCGGGTCCTTCTTCTTGCCGTTCGTTCCGTTTCCTGCTGCCATGCTGCTTAACCTTTCGTCGCCAGTGAGTTGACCGTGATCCGGTGGGATGGTCTGCTCAGGCGAACTGGAACTCCCTGGACGCTACGATTAGCTGCAGCATCCGGACGATGCGGCGCTCTGACTGTGCCGTTTCGGTGGCGTTGCCAAACTTGAGATCACCTTCTTCGGCAGCGGTATCAGTTAGGGATTGCCGGGTCACATCAGTGATGTTTACCGGTCCCATCAAATCAACCGCCGTACCGACAAACTCGTCTGGACCGACAGATGAGCCGTCACCTTTGATGCGACGGATGATGTCGGCAACACCGGGCTTCGATGCATCACTGAAAATCTCAACTGCGTAGTTAACGCGTTCGGTCAGCGTTCCGCCATCAATCCACTCTTTGCCCGTGTGCCAGCCTTCTACGCTCGGCGGGTCCATCAGCTTCTGCCCCATTGCGGTGATGGTTCCTTCGAGGTCGTTCAAGCCGGGATCAGGGTCACGGAACGCGCCCGCAAGTTTCAGCGTTGCGGCTACAAACTCAGTCGGGGACTTAACGTGTGTGTAACGGGCCTTCTTGAAAAATTCGGCGTTGAACAGCGTCCGCATTACGTGGCGCATGTCCCCTTCAGAGTCCATGAACGCATCCACAAGTATCTGTATTGCTGCGGGGTCGTTCGGGGGTTGAATACTCCATGCAGGAACTTGCGGCTCGTCACCCACAAAGAAGTTGTACAGGTGGCGACTGACGAACCGAGCCGTGGCTTCCTGCTTCACGATGATGTTGACGATGTCTTCGCCGTTGAAGTTCCCTGTATGACCGAGGAACGTCTTTTCACCGTCATCATGGTCTTCAGGAATGTACTGGAATTCAGATTCGTAGTGCCCGAACGGGTACAGCGGCAGTGGTTGTTTGAATGACCAACCGGTAAACGCACGAGCGGCGTTCTTGATGTCATCCTCGGTGTAGTTACCGATGCCCATTGAGAACAGTTCGAGGATTTCACGGCCGTAATTTTCGTTTATGGAATAACCGTGGTTCTCGCAGTTATCCAGCCAGTAGATCATAGCCGGATCACGAGACAGCTCAATCAACAGAGTGCTGAACTTGCCGAGGCAGTTGGAGCGCAGCATCTGGATGTGGTCGACCATGGTCGGCGTGTGTTCACTCTTGGTCCAACCAGTCGCAAAAAGGTGATGCCAGAAAAGTGTCATCTTCTCTTCAAGCTGACGCTCGCTGTTGATCATCCTGTAGAACCAGCGACCGTTCCAGACGGCGGGGTTGTCCTTGTTGGCAGCAAGGTGTGGGTAGAACCGGCGGATCAGTTCATCGTCTGGCTCTGGCACACGCTCCGGGTTCACCAGGTCTTCAACAATTTCCGCGTATGGGCGTGTTGCCAGTTGTTCAAGCTGAGAACGTGTCGCCCCGAACCCGGCCCTGCGGTAAAGGTGTGCAAGAAGGGAGATGTCTGTCTTCGTCTTCGTGACCATTTGCGTCTCCGGCGTGGCTTAACGATACGGAATGTGTCGCATCATGGCGATATAGCGTATGCGCTGCGGCGTCCTGTGCAGACGGCTGGACTATACCGCATCTTGCAAGCGTATGAAATATCACATATTCGTTCAGCAGTTCCAAAACGATGCTACAACACGGCGTCTTATCGAGTTTCAGCCCTTACCGAGGGCCATTGCTGCGGCCTTCTCACCAATTGCCATTGCGGTGACGTTTGTGTTCGCTCGAACGCAGTCCGGCATTATGGACGCATCAGCAACTCGCAACCCGGATATGCCATGAACTCGCAATTGCGAATCAACAACAGCCATCGGATCAGAAGCAGGGCCCATCTTGCATGTGCCAGAGACGTGATGACTGGTACGCACATTTTTCAACAGCCATTCATCGAGAGCACTGTCACTCGCAAGGTCCAACGGTGAGGGATCGGTCAATTCCTCAACGACCTCACTGAACGCAGCGTGCTTTCCCAGTTCAATGCAAATCCCAACTGCTTCCCTGAAGCGCTGGCGGTCGAACGGTTCGGTGAGGTAGTTCAGGTTGATGTCCGGGTGGTCATGCGGGTTCGCCGAGCGCAGCTTGATCGCACCTGCGCCCTTCGCAAGGTAGAGTGCTATGACCATGCCTATTCCAGCTTTTTCGCCGGTGTTCGATGTGACCGTGTAGATACCCGATTTCATGGCCTGCGACATGGGATGGATAAACATATCGTTCCGCATGTCAGAGCCTGTTGCCGTGTATTGCAAGGCGACCTGGATACGTGGTTTCAACGGGCTCTGCGAAAATTCCGGTCGGGTGCTCCACGTAAGCTGCACCTGCGGATGGTCCCGCAAGTTCTCGCCAACTCCCGGCAGGTCTGCAACTACCGGAATTCCGTGCTCACCAAGATGAGCGGCAGGTCCGATGCCTGACAACATTAGTAGTTGTGGAGACGCATATGAGCCAGCGCACACGAAGACCTCTTTTGCGGCAAGTTCAAATTCCGCACCGCCGGATTCGGCGATGACACCTGTCACTTTGCCCTTCGCTATAGCAATGCGTCGGACATGGGTGTTCGGGCGAATAGTCAGGTTCAACCTGTGACGTGCCGGGTCCAGGTAACTGAGCGCAGTGCTCCACCGGATGCCATCCCGGTTGTTCATCGGAATGGCGCCAACCCCTGTAGAGTCAGGTGCGTTCATATCGGTCGAATAGGCATAGCCGATGCCTTTGGACGCTTCCACGAATGCGTCCTGTTCGGCGTTCATCTCCGACTTCTTGAACCTGCGAACCGGAATTGGCCCGGTTGTACCGTGAAAATCTCCGCCCTGTTCACGGTCAGACTCAATCGCCTTCATATAAGGAAGCAGATCGCAGTAACCCCAGCCAGCGTTGCCCCTCGCAGCCCAGTCATCGAAGTCTTCGGGTATCCCACGCAGAAATATCTGGGCATTGACAGCACTTGACCCGCCGACAGTGCGACCTCTCGGCACAACAATGTCCGCAGAGCGTTCCGACGCCCGAGCGCGGTATCCCCAGTTGTGCGTACTCTCCTCGCCAAACGCTTTCACCCACAGGTCACGGTCCACGCCGTACCCGTGCTTTATCTCAACGGGTAGATCGGCAAAGGCCGGGTAATCCGGACCGGCTTCTAACAGCAAAACAGTACGCTTGGGGTCCTCGGTAAGGCGTGCAGCGATAATTGCGCCGGCAGAACCTGCACCAATCACAATAGCGTCGTACTTCACGGAATCAGCCTTTACACTGCGTCGGCAACATAGGCCACGACCGAGATTGAAAACACAACGTGTTCGAGGTCGGCGGCATCATAGCGCATCGAAATCCCGTGCGTAATCTCGTGCGTGTAGATGCGGGGATAGCGCAAGCAAATTGGAGGGGCTGTGTCTCAGCAAATCAACGATCCGTTAGCGACGGCAAAACGACTTGCGAAGGTCTACGGCTACAAACTGGACGTTCCCGTCGTCTATACGCAGGGAGTTGCCCTTAGCGGTCGGCTCAGGTTGCACGCGCTGGAACCCGGTTCGGCTGATCCGGCCCCGGACATTGCGGCAATTATCGCTCCGCGGCTGGCCGAAGGTGACGCCATGTTCGGCAAGAACGGCGGCACAGCAAACTACGCGGGGATTTGCTGGGCTGACGAACTTTTCGCAACTACAGGCAACACTGAGTATCGGGACCTGATCCTGCACATTGCGAGCCTGTTTGAAACACCTGCGAACGGTATGCCGATAGCTCCACCGTTGGACACCGACGTACGCGTGGAGGATTTTTTCTTCGCAGCAGCGGTTCTTGGCCGCGCGTTCGAGCAGTCCAGTGACGAAAAGCACATCCACACACTTGTCACGTTCCTTCTTGCATCAGCAGAAACGCTGCAATATGACGGCCTGTGGTGGCACTGCAAGACGTCTCCGTTCTACTGGGGACGCGGGAACGCATTTGCGGCGCTCGGTTTTGCCGAAGCGTTGACGTTTATTCCGGAAAACTTCCCCGGTCGAAGCGAACTGGTCGCAACACACCTGCGTCATCTTGCAGGACTACGAAAGCATCAGGATTCGTCCGGGATGTGGCGACAGGTCGTGGATCGACCCGACTCATACCTTGAGCACAGCGCAACGTCGATGATCGGTTACGCGCTCGCACGTGGCCTTCGCGCTGGCTGGCTGGATGCTGAATGGAGAGCTGTTGTCGATGCGGCCTGGGCGGGTGCATCTGACAGGATTGGGCCAAATTGCGAACTGGAGCATGTGTGCGTCGGCACAGGCCCTCAACCAGACCTCGCAGCGTATCTCGAACGACCATATTCGGACGGACTTGATGATCGCGGGGGTTCGATGATCCTGTGGTTCGCGGTGGAGATGGCTCGGCTGCAGCGTGAGGGTTGAGGCTTTTACGCCTTCAAACGCCCAACTGACCTGCCCCACGGACCGATACCATCTATTATCTCGTCTTTCGAGCCAGTTCAGGTGCGGTCTTGATGACCTCTGGAGCTGGCGGTCTGTAGCCTAG
>JAURLM010000121.1 GCA_030831265.1 Chloroflexota bacterium | reverse complement strand
TACGCGAACGGCTGGTACACGAACCCCGGGACCCCGCAGCAAAACGCCGACGAGGCAAAAATCGTGGTGGACATGGGTTACACCGCTATGAAGTTCGATCCGTTCGGCCAGCACAACTACTACAAGATTTCGCTTAAGGAAGCACAGCTGGCGCAGGACCGCGTAGCTGCCGTGCGCAAAGCGGTTGGCCCAAACGTAGACATCCTCGTCGAAGCACACGCCAAGTTCGATGTAATGAACGCTATACAACTTGGCAAGCGGCTTGAAGAGTACCGGCCGCTGTTCTACGAGGAGCCGGTTTCCGAGGAGCGTGTATCGGAGTTGCTGGAAGTACGCCGCAAGGTGAACATTCCTATCGCAACCGGTGAACGGCTCTACACAAAATTCCCGTTTGCGGAGATCGTAGAGCGGCATGCGGCGGACGTTTTGCAGCCGGACATCGCAAACGCAGGCGGTATAACCGAGTTGAAGAAGATCGCCATCATCGCAGAGGCAAAGCACATCACGATGGCACCGCACAATGTCTGTTCGCCGGTCGGTGCGATGGCAGAGATGCATCTTGATGCTTCGCTGGTCAACTTCGAGATACAGGAATACCACGCAGAGTTCTACACTGACCAATACTTCACGGTCTGCCCCGGTTTCACCCGGCAAAAAGACGGCTATGTGAAGTTGAACGATGCGCCGGGACTGGGTCTCGAGCTGGATGAAGATGTGATTGCAGCGCACCCTCCGCTACAGCGAGTGACGGCCCGCGGCGGCACGGTGAAGGGGATTTAATCCAATCAAGTTGATCATGGCGGCGTAACAGGACTGAGATAGGAACCAGGGAGAAAATATGATCGAGAACACGATTCTTAAAGCGAACCGCGAGGGCAGGAAGGGGCTGGTCTTTTCACTGATCTTCCCATCTCTGCATCTCGTCGAGATGGCGGCACACGTCGGGTTCGACGCGGTGAACCTTGACGGAGAGCACGGCTACTTCAACGAGCAGGCGATCGACGATATCTGCCGCGTGGCGAACGGTTACGGGATGTCTGTCACCGCACGCGTACCTGACAACGCCGCATACCAGATCAACCTCTACCTGGACCGAGGCGTGCAGGGTGTCACCGGGCCACACATCAACACCGGTGCCGAGGCGCAGGCGCTTGCCGACGCGTGCCTGTTCCCGCCAGATGGCCAGCGTTCATGGGGCGGTGGTCGCGGCACCGAGTTCAACGACCAGCAGAAGCTGGATGAGGTCTACGGAGGCAAGCTGGGCTTCGCAAAATGGTCCAACGCGAACATGATCGTTGTGGCGCAGATCGAGTCCAAGACGGCATGGGACAACCTCGATGACATCCTCGCGGTCAAGGGTCTGACGGGGGTAACCGGCGGCCCTCACGACTTCGCTGCATCACTTGGGCTACCAGGACAGCCGGATCATCCAGACCGTATCGCTGCAACACTCGATGTTGAAAAGCGGGCGCGCGCAGCGGGCAAGATTGCTGGTGGTGACCTGACGACAGGCACCGGAGCCGCCGAACTTATGCTTGGTGAGGCACGTCAATTCGTGCAGCAGCACAGGAAAGACAAGCCGGGCACATAGTCCGCGGTTCGAGGAGATGTATTTGACGGAGGTCGTTGCTGCCTACGGCGAAAACACCGTTTTTTCGACCGGTGTAGAAAAACGCGGCCTCCGTCTTTCATCTTGTACTCAATGCCAGGCGAGACGGCCTCGTCGAACGGTGTTCAGGGGAATCGGTGAAAAACGCGCTGGTTTTCGGCTCGCGGAAACAATCCTGCACTCGGCATGGCGCAAAGCCGGGATGACGTCCGCAATGGTTGGTAGTCGCGATGGGTACTCGTACCGCATCATCTATCCGGGTCGTCCCGCGGACGGTGCGGGGCCAGACTTCCGAAACGCCATCCTGCTCAGGTCAGACGGCAAGCGCATCCACGGTGATATCGAGATCCATGTGCGGTCAGGCGACTGGCATGCACATGGTCATTCGTCTGACGGCGCTTACAACGGCGTGGTATTACACGTTGCCTTTGAAGAGTCTGGCGAGCCGGTGCAGACAAATTCCGGGATGCGAGTCCCGTTGCTTCTGCTCAAACGGGATTTTCTTGTTCAGCAGGAACTGCAGCCCACTCATAGTTCCGATTTACCAGCAGCACACATCACAGCAGCTCAGGCTGCTTCCGTGCCGCTGCCCTTCCTGGACATGAGTCAAGCAGGAGACGAGTGGTTTCGAAACCGCGCCCATGGTGCGGCGCTGGCAATATCTAGCTCCGGCGTTGAGCAGGCGTTATGGGAAGGTGCGCTGGAGTGCCTCGGCTACCCGTCCAACAAGCCTGGATTCCGTCAGCTGGCGGAGAGATTGGACTGGCAAACAACCAGCGGCATCGCCGAAAAATCACTGCCCCCCGATAAACAGGGATTTAGCGAAGCCGTGTTCCTATGGTCGGCCGGGTTTGGAGAACGACCAGTGGGCGCACCTGCGATCTCGGGAAAGACTCCTGAATGGACACGGCGGCACGGGCGACCGACAAACCGACCTGAGAATCGCGTTCGGGCAGCTGCAGAGTGGGCAATTCGGTGGCACGCGCCAGGTGGAATCAAACACGTTTTCACAGAAGCTGTGCGAACCGCACAGCGGCACGATGACCTGCACCGACTCTTCATTGTCCGCAATGCGAGTGGCAAACCAGCACTACTTGGCGGTGCAAGAGCGGCAGACATCG
>JAURLM010000120.1 GCA_030831265.1 Chloroflexota bacterium | reverse complement strand
TAAAACAGGAAGAACCAAAGTTCGGTTTTGATCGAGTTACAAGAGAGGAGCTGTACACAAACGCTTTACGAGGAGGCCGTATCTCACGCGTCTACCTCATCCTGGTCATCCTCTCGTCCGTAGTCGCAAGTGTTGGCATCATCCGCGACAACACCGGCGTAGTAATCGGTGCAATGGTCATCGCCCCTTTACTTGGCCCGAGCGTTGCACTGTCGCTTGGAGCAACGCTGGGTGATAGCGATTTGATGAAAAGGGCTACCGCTGCTTCGTTGGCAGGCTTTGGCATAGCATTCGTAATCGCTGTTGCCATCGGACTATCAGTCCAGGTAGACATCACCAGCGTCGAACTGAGCTCCCGCACGGACATCGGTAGCGCTGAAGTCGCCCTTGCACTGGCTTCCGGTATCGCAGCCGCACTGGCGTTCACGACCGGAGCGTCGTCTGCGTTGATAGGCGTGATGGTCGCAGTCGCACTATTACCACCAACGGTCGTACTGGGCATGCTGGTAGCAAACGGAGAGTGGACACTTGCGCGGGGAGCAGGACTCCTGCTGCTGCTAAATATTTCAGCCCTGAACCTCACTGCAGTCATAACATTTGCACTGCAGGGTGTCCGTCCGGCCAGATGGTGGGAAGCAGCAAAGGCTCGCAAGAGCACCCGGATCATGGTCGGCGCTTCAAGCTTGCTGATTGTCATGCTGATCGTGGCGATACTGTTGGAACGTTAAATCACTGCCAATCATTCGGTAACCGTTCCAGACTCGCACACCTTCTAGTTGCTAGACTCAACGCTCAATCCCCGGTGACGCGTAAATCACTGGCTATTCATGTCCCAATCCGCCCTACACACCGCCTGGATATAGCCTTCAATGACAGGTCGACACAATAACGACGAGAACAGCGAAGACGACCTGTACGGGCCATCAGAAGCAGATCTTGAACGCTTCAACAGGGATGATACGAATCCTGAATCTCCTCGAAAACGCGCCGTCCGTGTCGCTCTGTGGAAAATCATTGCAGGGCTGGTGTTCACGTTCTTGATTGCTTCAATGCTCCTGAACGTCATCATGCCGGTCTTTGGCGGCAACAACGAAGCCACCACCGGCCCACAACGCACCCCAGCGACGGTGACCCGAGTATTCGACGGACGAACCATTGCCGTTGATATAGCCGGTATAGAGCAGACGGTCAGGTATATAGGCCTGGAAATACCGGAATATGGCGATGCCTACTACGATCTGGCAATCGAGGCCAACCACCAGTGGATCTACGGCCAACAAGTTCTGCTGGAATCAGATCAGGTCGAAACCGATAGCGAAGGCAGGTTGCTGAGGTATGTCTGGTTCGAAGGTTCCATGATCAACCTCAACCTGGTAGCCAGTGGCCTGGCAATGGCTTCTGCTCCCGGCGCAAATAGTCGCTACTCAGACTATTTCCATGACCTCGAAGAGGATGCTCGCTCTCGCCAGATCGGTATATGGGGCGCAGTACTGCAAGATGGCACATCATCGAAAGACGCCGTGACGGCTACAGGCGTCTCAGAAACATGAGTGCAGCCACAAAGACAGCGACTCGTTCCGATTCCCGCAGCCGACAGGTTCTTGGGAACTCATCGTTCCGCAAGCTTTGGGCTATCGGTGGATCATCCACTGCGATGCGTTGGCTGGACACAGTTGCTGTTGGCGCATTTGTCCTTGATCTGACCGGTTCACCATTCCAGGTTGCCCTGACATTCTTCTTTCGGATGATCCCCATGTTCGCCCTAGGCGCCTACATTGGCGCCGTTTCTGACAGGGTCAACCGCAAGTTGTTGCTGATCATTGCGTTCAGCACGCTCTCAGCCGTCTACATTCTGCTTGCCGTAGCTGTTGCCGTTGATGTGATCCAGGTCTGGCACGTCTACCTCGGTGCGTTGCTTGCGGGCACGGTATGGGCAACAGACTTTCCTGTTCGACGCGCAATGGTTGGTGAGGTGGTCGAACGGGAAAACCTCAGCGCAGCAATGGGGCTTGACCTTGCGACCAGCAACTTCATGCGTATTCCGGGCCCGTTCCTCGGTGGCTTCCTTCTCGACAATATTGGTATGACAGCCGTGTATTCAGCCGGGGCAACCTTGTTCCTGATCGCGGCCGTTGTTGCCTTCACTCTGGAATACACGCCAAAAACGCAGGTGGGGCCGCGTATCAGCCCACTGCAGAACATTGTCGAAGGCGTTCGCTACATCCGGCGTGATTCCGTCATCATCACAGTGCTGTTCGTGACGATCGTGATGAATATGTTCGCCTTCCCGTACCAGTCAATGGTTCCTGTCATTGCACAACGCACCCTGGGTGTTAGCAACACGCTCATGGGTCTGCTCATCAGTGCAGAAGGACTGGGGGCTACTCTTGGTTCGCTACTCGTCGCGTCAAAAGCGAACCCGGCCCATTACAGCCGGATATATTTTTATGGTTCGGTGCTGTTCCTGTGCATGATCCTATCATTCAGCCGAATCCCCTGGTACGGAGCAGCGATACCGATCCTCTTCGTTGCAGGTTTCGGAATGTCTGGATTTGGCACGATGCAGAGCATTATGATTATCTCTTCCACACCAGCTGAGATGCGCGGACGTGTTCTTGGTGTGCTCGCCGTCAGCATCGGTACAGGGCCGGTTGCCGCCCTGATGATTGGAGTGATTGCTGAAGCTGCCGGTGCGCCTATGGCTGTGCTGATCATCGCGCTGACCGGGCTGACATTCCTCGCAATCACGGCATTCGTGAATCGTGGTTTCCTGAAACTACGAGATGTGCGTCCTGCTGAAGAGAAGCTTGAAGACCTGAGGACGAAGCAGCGTTCAGCTATGGCTGCGCAGAACGATGGCCATCATGATGAACACGGTGACAAGAACGATAGCCCAGATCACAAGACGGGGGTTGATTCCAGGACCTCTGCTACCGTCGTTCATTCTTCCTCAAGTTCCTCCGCGGGATTACCGGGATCTGCTATTGAGATCGGCACGGACAGTGACACCGGCTCTGCGGACACCCGCAGTATAAACAAGTGACCGTTTCACCAGACCAAACATACCGCATGCTAGCGTTGGATGTTGATGGAACCATCGCAACATCCGACCACGAAATCCCCGCGGCGATTATTGACGCCATCCACGCGGCCATGAACGCAGGCGTCATCGTGTCACTCGTAACAGGTCGTATGCGACGGTCAGCCCTGAGATACGCAGAGTTGTGCAACGCGAACGGGCCTACTGTCAGCTACCAGGGCGGCGTTATCACCGCACCGGATTTTGTCACTGACACGCACGCGGAACGACTGCCGATCTCACTTGCGACTTCGTCTCTTGAACACATGCGAGAGACTGGTGCGCACATCAACTGCTATCTGAATGACGAAATCTACGTGGAGAACAAGAGTGATTGGGCAGTGGCATACGCGGGCCGTATGCAGACTACTTTGCACCTGGTCAAATCGCTGGAAAGTGTCATCGACGCCGGTCCGACAATTATCTTGGCGGTTGACGAGCCTCCACTAATCACTCGACTGGCAGGAAAACTCCGCACCTCACTGGGAGTCGGCGCAGCTGTTACACAATCTCTTCCGCATTTCTGCGAAGTAGCCTCAGCCAGTGCAACGAAGGCTATTGGCCTTGCAAGGGTTTGCGATGCCTATGGAATCTCACCCGGCGAAGTGATTGCCATTGGAGACGGAGAGGGTGACGTCTCGATGGTCCAATGGGCTGGACTGGGCATAGCAGCAGGAGATGCTCATCCTGCGGTACGGACTGCGGCAAACATGCACATTCCGGGTCCTGATAACAACGGTGTCGCTGAACTTATCCAAAGGATGCTTGTTCAGGGTAAGCTTGGCGGCTAATCTCTTAGCTCCATTCTGTATTGAATACTCACCAGGAGACAGATCAAGCGTTGACAGGCAGTAACTCAGAATCTCGAACTGGACACATCGTCGTGCTTGGCGGTCTGAACATGGATCTCATGGTCGAAACGCCACGTCCGGCTGGCCCCGGCGAAACGACCGAGGGCACTCGTTTCTACACCGCACCCGGTGGCAAGGGCGGTAATCAGGCGGTTGCAGCGGCAAGATTGTCACAGAGCGCCGGTACAGTGCGAATGGTGGGGCGCGTTGGCAATGATTCATTTGGCGAGCAGATGCGAGGATTCCTGGACAATGAGGGAGTTGACACATCTCACCTCGCCAATGACCCAGATACCGCATCTGGTATCGCTGCCATATTTATCGACGCATCTGGTGAGAACTACGTCAACGCCGTTTACGGAGCAAATGCACGTTGCAACGAGGAACAGGTAGCGGCCGCGTGCAAAGCGCTGGAAGGCGCAAGTGTGCTCCTTGCTCAGCAGGAAGTGCCGCTCGCAGTCACACTCGAAGTGATGAAAGCGGCGCGTGAGATGGGCGTCACCGTCATCCTTGACCCCGCGCCTGCCCGTGATGTACCGGACGGTTTCTACGACTACCCCAACATACTCACCCCGAACCAGGGCGAGGCGGAATCTCTCTCTGGCATTGCAGTGGTTGACGAAGCATCCGCATCCGTCGCCGCAAAAATCATACGAGAGCAAGGCACTCCAATCGTCATCGTGACGATGGGTGAATACGGGGCACACGTCGAATCAGAAGATGTTTCGCTTTACCTCCCGGCTCACAAGGTCAAGGTCGTTGCCTCGGTAGCTGCCGGGGACGCCTTTAACGGCGGGCTCGCAGTTGGCCTTGCGGAAGGGATGGCACTTGTCGATGCAGCGCGGCTGGGAATGGCGTCAGGTGCATTCTGCGTTTCACGGGACGGGGCACAGGAGGCGATGGGGACACGGGACGAGGTCAACGCTCTGATGCAGCAGTTGCCGGGTTAGAGTTCTGGAGCGGGTCCCTTGCCCTGGATGTCACGAATGTTCGTTATCCCGGCCTTGCGCATCAGCTTGATCAGTCTGCGATTTATCCTGCCTGGGAGACCGGGGCCTTCGTAAATAAATGCCGTATATAGTTGGACCGCTGACGCACCCAGTGACAACATCTGCCATACGTCCTCGGCATTGAACACCCCACCGCAGGCGATTACGTCTCCATCCGCACCGATTGCCGCCTTCGTTTCAGCAACCATGCGAGCAGTGTGGTCCGTCAATGGCGCACCACTTAACCCGCCGCGATGCACAATAGATAATCCTTCGTGTTCAATCGGGTGCGTATTTGCCACCACCAGGCCATCTGCACCGGCAGAAACGGCAGTCTCGGCAAGCCTGAGCGCTTCACGCCTCGCACCGTCGTTCCGCGCCCACGGTTGTAGCTTCACAAACAACGGTACCGTCTTTTGCCTTGCAAGTGATTCGATCAGCCCGCGCAGTCGGCCCGGCTCATGAAATACCCTCAAGCCAGACGTGTTAGGAGATGAAATGTTCAGCTCAATAGCTGCGCCATGCTGCTGCAACCTGCGGTGAACCTCAATCACCTCGTCTTCGATAGTCCCTGCGATGCTGATGAACATGCGGTCATGAGCTTTGCGCATCCGGGCAAGACGATCTTCAGCCACGTCCAGTCCGGGGCCGGGGAAACCAAGGGCATTCAGGATTGCGTACCGGTCAGGCTGTCGAATAATCCGTGGTGGAGGGTTTCCGGGCCTTGGACCAAGAGTCACTGTTCCCGCTGTGGCGAAACCGAAACCCATCGACAGCAATGGCCGTATTACGCGGCACTCCTTATCGAATCCCGCAGCCATTCCAAGGGGGTTAGGAAGACGAATACCTGCGACTTCCGTGCGGAGTATTGGGTCTGACGTATGCGCCATGACAGATGTGGCAGACCACACCAGTGGCACGCGCATGGCCATCTCACCAAACGAATGGGCTCGTTCGGCGTCCATGCTGAACAGAAGTGGTTTAATCAGGCTGCGATAAACGATGTCGGCGTTCCTCTTCAGGATTGGCTCACGCAAAACGCGATGATGCATCCATAATTTAGCTTTAGGATAGTAGAACACTTTCCAGCCCGGCGAGCCATACCGGGTCAGCCAACCACCAGAAATAACAAAAAGCAGAACTCGCTTGGAAATTAATTTCGAAAGAGGCAGCGCCGAATCACCTCGCGGCCACGCCCTCGTCTATTTCAGGGATACTTTGAATCCGGGCCAAGTCGGTGCGAGTTACATTGTTGTGCTCCCGGTGAATGTTGACATTGCCAAGTACATACCGCCTTTCCTCGCCGGACAGATAGAGTCGATGGGAAGTTCTGACATGTCGGCATTTTCTTTTCCGCCAGCCCCGGAACCCGTCGAAAGTGAATCCGTAGTAGTCGAGACTGCTGAACGCCGGGACGATGACCTTATCTTTGGCGGCAGTTACAAGCTGAATGATGCAGCGCACTTGATGGGTCTTGTCGGAGATATCACCGCGGAATACCGCCGTCTGTACGACCTCAGCACGACATCCATCTCATCTGGTGATGCCGACGAGCGCCCGGCTATTGGCGATGAGCAGGGCGTTGATGATTTCCTGTACGGCCTGATGAGCCAGGAAGATATCCTCACAGAAGTGACCACGCTTGTCGGAAGACTGCGATACGCTATTGAAGGTGGCGACCGGGCAACTGCGGAGGACTGTGAACGCAGAATTCGCGCAGCAGGCACTCATCTACCAGAAAACCGCAAGGCAGACCTGCTGGCAGACGCTGCGGCTGGTCGTGGACCGAACGCTGATGAACTTGCACGCCTGTACCTTGAACGTGCATAC
>JAURLM010000119.1 GCA_030831265.1 Chloroflexota bacterium | reverse complement strand
CGCCTTCTTCGCCCTCAATCCCTTCATCCTCAGTAGCAACACGAGGAGGCTGAATCCAGGCGACGCGGGCATCAGCGTCAGATACCAGTTCAACACCATTGGGCAGCGTGAGATCGCCAGCCTTGATGTCAACATCCAGGTCAATCAGAACCGTGCAATCCACTTCGATCTCGTGTGGAATATCGAAAGGCTTGGCGAGCACTGTGATCTCGTAAACGGCCTGGGTGACAACACCTGCACCCCCACGGGTTCCGGGTGCTTCTTCTTCATTGATGAGTGTGAGTGGGACAACCGCTTCAACCGCTTCAGTTACGTTCACTCGCATGAAGTCTACGTGCAGGATGGAACCGTTCACCGGGTGAACCGCAATGTCACGCACCAGGGTTACAGCGTTCTCGCCACCGTCAACGTTGACCGTGACTGGCGTGGTGGCCCCGGCAGCCCTGAGGGCAACGCGAAGTTCCGCAATTCCTGCCTGCAAAGCCAGTGGTGCCTGGTCTTGTCCATAGACATGGACTGGAATAACACCTGTCCTGCGTAGTGCACGGTTCTTCTTGCCGAATGTCGTGCGTGGGGTTACTGCGAGCGTGATGTTTTCTGCCATGTGCGTTCTTGCCAGTTATGGACGATGAGATATTTACTAATTGAAATGGTAGGGACGAGCGCCTGTTCAAGGCTACCGGAAGCGTTTTCGGAACCCGGCAGTAACCAGTTAACGGGGCGTACGCGCGGCCCAACCTTTTGATTCTAACATGCAACTGAACCGGATTGCGTTCCGCTCAGCGCCAGATTTCACGGCCAGATTGTACTGGTTGTAGTGAGAGAGTTGCTGACCATTACAGTCAGGAATTGCCTTCCGCGTGTATACTGTTTCGAGTTTCAGCCGTACTGAACAGGCGGCGAAATCACTGGACTTTGCTGCCAATCTCAACTCTTCTCACCGGTGACAAACCATGTTGATCCCGATGAAAGTGGACTACGGCGTCCGGATGCTGGTCTATCTTGCCAGGCGCCCGGAAGGCTCATTTGCTTCGACCGCTGAGATTTCATCAGCGCGGCATGTGCCTGAGCCGTATCTGCTTCACATATGCTCGGAACTGCAGAAGGCCGGGATCATCGAATCTCGGCGCGGTCCGCAAGGCGGCCACAAACTGGCCAAGTCCGCTGATCTCATATCAGTAACGGACGTAGTGAACTCGCTCGACTACTCACTCGCTCCGTTGGACTGCGTAGGGGATGCGGAAGAGTGTCAACTGGCAGGTGCATGTGCTCAGCGGGACATGTGGGGCGATGTCGAAAGGCTGCTCCTGGCCCACCTGGACTCAATCAAGATCTCTGATCTGGCATTGAAGGAAGATTCGAATTCGCCAGTAGTGCCGATCTCGGTGAACTTCTAGGCCATTTCGTAATTCATCCAGAACCTGAGCAGCGGTACCTGCCATCTAACTGAAATACCAGTGCTTGACCGGGCTGTCAGGCATGTAGCGAAAAGAACGCGACCCGCCATTACACCCTTATTGGCGGCACACAGTGAATCGCCGGAGTAAAATCGGGCGAACGACACAGAAAATTGGGGATCCGGGGCAGATGACTGAAAATAATCAACTCAGGCCGCTTACACCGGGACAGGTTCAGCGTTACAGCCGACACCTGATAATGCCGAATGTGGGCAGCGTTGGGCAGCGAAAGCTGCTGAATGGCAAAGTGCTGGTTATTGGGGCAGGTGGACTTGGTTCACCAATTGCCCTCTACCTTGCACTTGCCGGTGTGGGAACGATCGGCATCGTCGATTTTGACGTTGTGGACGTAAGTAACCTGCAACGGCAAATACTACATACAGAGGCAGACATTGGCCGCCGCAAAGTAATTTCGGCCAAAGAGACGCTCCTGGCGCACAATCCGGACCTGAACGTTGTGCTGCATGAAGAGCCGATCAATTCTGAGAACGCGATGGACATCATTCCCCACTACGACATCATCGTAAACGGGGCTGATAACTTCTCGACGCGTTACCTCGTCAATGACGCTGCTTATCTCGCCGGGAAGCCGCTGGTAGACGGTGCAATCCTCGTCTTTGATGGGCGGGCGACCACCTACCTGCCAGGTCAGGGCTGCTACCGCTGCATGTACCCGGACCCACCGCCTCCTGGAGAGGTTCCAAACTGTTCCGAAGCAGGTGTCATTGGCGCTCTGCCCGGACTCGTTGGTTCTATCCAGGCGTTGGAAGTCATCAAGCTGCTGCTCGATATCGGTGAAACACTCACTGGCAGGTTACTCATGATCGATGCCCTCAGCATGGAGTTCACTGAGCTCAAGGTTCGCAAGGACCCGAACTGCAAACTTTGCGGTGACAACCCTGAAGTGACAGAACTTATCGACTATGACGTGTTCTGCGGAGTCACGGCTCCAGCACCGATTGAAGACCGAGACACGCAGCCAATAATGGCTGATGACTAGAGTTCACTGTTAAATTGAACAGGCCCCGGCCGCACGCTCACCGGGGCCTGTTTGCTGTCAGCTTTGCTTTCAGCATTCCTGGGACGAACACATGACAGAGAGAGACGCTTAAATTGAGCCTGAAGGCCGCAACAAGAGGCTCTGGCCTCAGAGCAGACATGATCGACGCCATTGGCAACACGCCACTGGTCGAATTGACTCGTCTCAGCCCGGACCCCGCCATCAGGATTTTCGCCAAGATTGAATCTGGCAATCCTACCGGCAGTGTGAAAGACCGCACTGCGAAATATCTCATCATGGATGCAGAGCGTCGCGGCCTGCTCAAGCCCGGCGGAACCATTCTTGAACCAACTTCGGGTAACACTGGACTTGGCCTGGCGATGATTGCCAGCGTGCGTGGCTACAAGATGATCGCTGTCATGCCTGCGAGCGTGCCGCGTGAGCGAGTCGATCTCCTCAAGGCATACGGCGCAGAGATCGAATTTTCGGACCCGGACAAGGGCACCAACGAGTCGATCATTCTCGCCAAGCAGCTTGCCGAGGAAAATCCTGACTACTACATGCCATTCCAGTACGGCAACGAGGCCAACCCACGAGCTCACTATGAGACGACCGGGCCGGAGATTGCCCGTGACCTGCCGGATGTTGATGTTTTCGTGGCTGGCCTGGGTACTGGTGGCACCCTGATGGGTGTTGGCAAGGCTCTCAAAGAGCACAATCCGAATGTAAAGATTGTTGCGGCCGCACCTCATCCTGATGACAAGGTGCAGGGCCTGCGCTCCATCGAACACGGATTCATCCCGCCGATTCTTGACCTCGACGCACTGGATGGCCGCATCATGGTTGAAGGCGAAGAGGCTTTCTACTGGACGCGCAAGCTGCTTACGGATGCTGGTGTGTTCGTTGGCGTCTCATCCGGCGCGACATTCGGAACTGCTCACAAAGTGGCGACCCGTATGAGCAGGAACGGCGAAAGCGGCAATATCGTCGCCATGTTTGCTGACGGCGGCTGGAAGTATCTGTCGACTGGTATCTACAACCAGGACTTCAAGTTCAACCAGAAAGAGATCGAAGGCAAGACCTGGTGGTAGGGGCGGGCTTGTGCCGTGCTGTTGCCCCGGCACGCTATCTCCCGGTGTAGCCCGGCCAGCGGCCTTTCTCCCACACGTGCGCCCGTGCCACATCCTCGTTCAGGTCGACGCCCCATCCCGGCTTCATAGGAATGTCAACGCGCCCGTTCTTGACTTCAAGCGCCCCGCCGGTCAATTCGTCCTTCCACGGCACATCGTCAATATCTATCTCCATGATCCGCACGTTAGGCAGCGTCGCACACAGGTTCAGAGAAATCATCGTGGACAGATGCGAGTAGTAGTTGTGCGGAGCGATGTTCAGCTCGTAACTTTCCGCTGCCATCGCTACATCACGTGACCGTGAAAAACCGTTCCACGGAATGTCTATCTTCACCGTGTCCATAGCCCGTGCCTCGAAGTACGGGCGGTAATCACGCAATCCGAACAGGTTCTCGCCGGACGTAATCGGCACATTGGTCGAGTTCTTCACTTCTGCCAGTCCTTCTGGCTCATACATATCTATTTCGACCCACATCATGTCGAACTGTTCGATTACGGCGCATATCTGTCGCGCAGCCAGCGGCTTGAAGTTGAAATTAAGATCGAGGGCGATTTCGACGTTCGGCCCCGCGCCTTCCTTGAACGTGCCTATGTACTCCTCGACGTGGCGCAGGAGTTTTGGCGTGATGTTCTGGTCGGTGGTTCCTGAGCCGCCACCGAAACCGGCAAAGTAGACGTCCGCCGGGTCACCGGGGAACACGATGTTCGTCTTGAGAGCGTTATACCCCTTGTCCCGTACTTCCTGTCCAAGGCGGCGGACATCTCCCATCGACTTCAACGGCGGAACACCGATTAACTCATGGCTGCGAGCGCGTGACGTACCGCAGTGCGACCAGTAGACCTGCTGCGTGTCTCGTGTCGGCCCACCGAAGAGTGCGTGAACCGGCAATCCCGTGACCTTGCCCTTGATGTCCCAGAGAGCAAGTTCGATACCAGCAATCGCCTTTGCCGCGATGCCGCCGGGGCTCTGGCGGGCCATGCGGTACATGTCCCAGTAGCGTCGCTCTACCGCCAGCGGGTCCTCGCCAATCAGGATCGTCTCGAAATCGGCGACCGTGCCCACGATTCCATACGGGTTACGGCCGTCAGACATCTCACCATAGCCGGTGATGCCTTCGTCGGTGCGAACGGCAGTGAATTGCCAGGGGCGCCATCCGGCGTCAACCACGAATGTTTCGATTCCGGTGATCTTCATAGCAAGGGTTCCGTAGAGATTGCGGTGTGTGGCACAGCCGGGGAATTCGTGCCACGCGGCTTCACGTCGCGCAGCGAAATCCTAGCACGGGCAGGTGTATAGCGTATAAAGCAGGCGTGATAGAGCTAACCGCGATACCTGTTAGCGATGGGCAAGCGGCGGTCACGGCCAAATGCCAGCGGGGTAATCTTTACGCCGGGAGGAGCCTGTCGACGCTTGTACTCATTGATGTCGATCAGCCGGGTCAGGCGGCGAACGGTTGCTTCGTCGGCTCCCGAATCGCCAAGTGCTGCTTCCTGCGCAACAATCTCGTCGGAAGACTTCAGGCCAACCACGTACTGGTCGAGGATGCGGTCAAGTATCTCGTACGGCGGCAGACTGTCCGCATCCAGTTGGTCTGGCCGCAGTTCAGCGCTCGGTGGCTTGTCGATGACCGACTGCGGGATTGGTTTGCCGGGGCCAGCCTCGTTGCGGTAGTCGCACAACTCGTAAACAAGCGTCTTCGGTACGTCCTTGATGACTGCGAACGCCCCGGCCATGTCTCCGTATATCGTGGCATAACCTGTGGCCATCTCGGACTTGTTGCCGGTGGTCAGCACCAACCAGTTGAACTTGTTGGCAATAGCCATCATCGTCGTTCCGCGCACCCGTGACTGCGTATTTTCTTCGGCGGTTCCCGGTTCTGTGCCACTGAACACTGGTTTGAGCATCTCTTCGAAACCACGATGCGCCGGTTCAATGGGCAACTTCCACAGCGTGATGCCAAGCCGCTTTGCCAGGTCTTCTGCGTCCGTCACGCTGCCTTCTGATGAGTAGCGAGAAGGCAGGGAGACACCCGTGACGTTCTCTGCACCAAGCGCATCGACCGCGATGGCGGCGACAATCGTGGAGTCGATTCCACCAGAGAGTGCGATCGCTACTTTCTGAAACCCTGTTTT
>JAURLM010000118.1 GCA_030831265.1 Chloroflexota bacterium | reverse complement strand
ATCAGCGTAAACCCGGTGGATAAGGTAGATGCGCCCTCGCTTGAGCGCCACCGGATGGACTTGCCCTCACCCGCGCAGGTCAACGCCATCCTTAATGAACTTTCCGCGGAGCCGAACGCGTTGGCGTTCAGATTGCTGTTGCATACCGGTGCGCGCCGAGCGGAGATTGCTGGCCTGCGCTGGCGTGACATCAGCTTCGCCGGTGAGCAGATCACTATCGCCGGTGCGGTTGTCCGGCTCAACGGCAAAGGACTGAATTACAGCCCACCAAAGACAGACACCAGTAACCGCACCATCCCGGTTGACCCGGCAGTGATGGAGCAACTACGCCAGCACCGCCTTGTGCAAATGAAGCGGGTGCATGACTTTCAAGGTGCAGTCGAAGATTCAGGTTTCGTGTTCACGTCTGAGACCGGCGGCATGGTTGACCCGGACACCTTTACGAAAGCATGGGGCAAGGCTGCACGGCGCTGTGGTGTCAAGGCGAGACTCCATGACCTGCGCCACTTCGCTCTAACGCACCTGCTGGCGAATCGGATTGAGGTTCACGTAGTCCAGGCAATCGCAGGCCACAGTTCACCACTCGTCACCCTAGGCACGTATGCGCACGTCCTGAACCCACAGGCACGGAAAGCCGCGGCTGTTATGGGCAGAGTGATGGAAGGTGCAGGGAGCAGTTAGTGTGCGCGATTGTGTGCGCTTGACGAATCAGGGACGGTCGAAAGGCCGTCCCTTTCGTTTATCCAAGTTCAGGTTGAATGGTGACGCGCCGGGGGCTCGAACCCCGAACCTAGTGATTAAGAGTCACTTGCTCTACCATTGAGCTAGCGCGCCACCAACCATTCAATCGGAGGCGCTGCGCCGTGTCAACTTGCTACACGGCCAATTGCACAGATTCATTGCACCAAACCACGGATTGCCAGCGGTAGTTCTCCGATAGAGCGGCAAAAGCACGCCATCCCATCGGCGCAATGCTATGAGCGCCAACCTGCACATCAGGTGACAGACGTTATCGCCTATTTTCCGGCTGTCCCTTGCTAACTTTGAGCGACAGCCCACTGCTACGCACAGAGGCAATCGCAAGCGCACAAGGCCTTCTACTAATTCATCCGGCCAGAATTCTTATTGCTGGGACGCAGGGACACCGCCCACAACCCAGTCATGCTTTGGAACATCCTGGAAGATGATCGTGGTTGCCTCGTCCGGGATTCCCGCCGTCTCGGAAATCGCCTTTGTCACGGCTTTGGCGAGGGCCGCTTTCTGTTCTGGGGTACGACCGGCATAGAGTGCAATCTGGACTACGGGCATGGTTTGTTCCCTTTCAATCCTGGTCAATCCTGATGAAAACCGCATCAGCATATCGCCATAGACAAGTTCTCGCTTACGCAGCTCGGTGATATCGACAGAAAGTTCGGACAATCCTTGTCCAGAGAGCGTATCCGTCGGCAATGTTGCGCATGAATGTCTCACGAACCGCTGACCGTCCATATAATCGCCAGAATGAATGATTATCAACAATCGGCATCTGCTGGCGAGTTTGAACTTATCGCCGCGCTTAAACGCGTGCTGGATGAGTACACGTCCGCACCCAGCGTGATAGTCGGCATCGGCGACGATGCAGCGGCTGTTGAAACCGAAACCGGTGCGCTGGTACTGACCACTGACACGATGGTCGATGGCGTTCATTTCCGGCGCGGAGAGGCTAATTGGAGCGATGTAGGCTGGAAGTCAGCAGTCTCCAACTTGTCGGATATTGCTGCGATGGGAGCAACTCCACAGCATGCACTGGTGACGCTTGGTGTACCGAGTGATATCACCACTGCTGACATGGAGCAGATGTACCGCGGCATGGCAGACGCCTTCGCAGAGTTCGGCGGTGGAATCGTGGGCGGTGACATCGTTTCATCGCCGGTGTTCTTCGTTACAGTCGCACTAACCGGGGCAGCAACCGTAATAGACGGTAAGCCTGAGATCCTGCAACGTGACCGGGCGCAGCCGGGGGAGTTGATCGGCGTCACCGGCCTGCTAGGAGGATCCGCAGGCGGACTACGATCCCTGAACGAGCACATCGAATCCGGAGAAGCAACTGTCCTCAAACGGTTTCACTTTCGGCCAGTACCGAGAATCGCACAGGGCAAACTGCTCCTTTCTGCCGGAGTTTCATGCGCCATGGATGTTTCAGACGGGCTTGTAGCCGATCTCGAAAAACTGTGCGCGGCCAGTGAAGTTGGAGCCATTTTGAACGCTGCCTCAGTTCCAGTACCACCAGAACTCAAGGCACTGTATGGCAACGATGCCACTATCCTCGCCCTGACAGGGGGTGAAGATTACGAACTGGTATTCACTGCCCCGTTCGACATGATGGATCGACTGTTGGCGCACCATCGAGGCCAGTTCACGTATATCGGTCGCATAGTTGAAGAACCGGATGGCGATACTCGTGTGACGGTGTTCGATGCTGCCGGTTCCGAGATGCAGCTTGGTCAGAAAGGTTGGGACCACCTTGGTGCAAGGTAACCCGTTCCCGTTTCCGCTGATGCCTCCGCAGGCACAGGGGTTGATGGTATACAGCCGGTCTGAATGGGACACGGTGACTGTCGGTCGCGCTATTGGTGAGGCTTTGCGCCGCGGCGATGTGGTGCTGCTGATGGGTGACCTGGGAGCGGGCAAGACCCAGATGGTGCGCGGGATGGCAGAGGGTATCGAGAGCAAAGTACCAGCCCGCAGTCCAACGTTTGTGCTGGTCAACGAATATCAAGGTCGAATCAGGCTAAGCCACTGCGATCTTTATCGTGTCGGTGGGCCGGGTGAAGTCGAGGAACTGGCACTGGACGAACGGCTTACAGACGGTGCTCTGGTTGTGGAGTGGCCGGAACTTGCTGATGGAAATCTTCCGGAGGACGCTTTGTTGGTGCATATTGAGTTCGGGGATGGCCCGGAGGACAGGACGATCGTGCTAACCCCCGGAGGCGATCGCGCGGCACACCTCGCCATGCGAGCGGCGGCAATATATGAATCACTGTCATCGATGCCTATACCGGTTTCACCTGAAGATCCTGAACGACCAACAAGCGAGGACCCAGCGGAATGATCCTGGTAGCAGTGGATACGTCTACGCGATGGGCTGGCGTTGGGTTACAGGTCGAATCTGGTGAACAAACCGAGATGATCTGGCGTTCCGACCAGAATCATGGCCGTGAACTCATGCCAGCAATCGTGGAACTAATGTCTCGCGCAAATCTTCGACCACCTGACATCACCCACCTCGCAGTGGCACTCGGCCCCGGTGGATTCTCCGCTGTCCGCGTCGGGATAAGTGCCGTCATTGGCCTGGCCATGCCGCGCGACCTTCCCGTAGCCGGTGTACCGACCCACTCCATAGAGGCGTACCCGTTCCTGGACTCAGCTTCACCGGAATCACCGGTCATTTCACTGGTTCCGGCCGGACGCAACGAGGTTTCATGGGCTCGGTTTGATTCCCCGTCGGACGTTCCCTCCAGCACCGGCCTCGGTGCACCTGGAAATCTCGCCAGCGACTTCCCCGAGGGAGCACTGTTCTGTGGCGAGGCGGCTGAACTTATGGCAGGGCATGTGGAGGTAGAACGCATGCTCATCGACCGCGCACCAACTCGCTCTCCAATCGCTTTGCTGAAACTCGGCGCAAACAGCTTCGCAGCAGGAGCTGCAACGTCGGCGACAGTCCTTAAGCCGATCTACGCACGCTCGCCAAGCATAACGTTGCAGAGCGCGCCGAAGTAAAAATCGACAGCGTTGTCCGCGATGCGTCTGCGAGAACCTTTCGCCACGCTGCCTGTATACAGGTAAAGTATCTTGTTGGCAGATGAATAAGCGCGCACATCATGGCGCGACACAATCAATCAGACACTCTCACGGGAGCGAACATGGCAATCGAAACCACACTCGTGCTGGTCAAGCCAGATGGCGTGCAGCGCGGGCTTTCAGGCGAAATCATCCGCAGGCTGGAGCAGACCGGCTTGAAACTCGTCGGCCTGAAACTGATGCAAGTTTCACGAGAACTTGCAGGCAAGCACTACGGAGAGCACGAAGGTAAGCCGTTCTACAACGGTCTGGTTGACTACATCACGGCATCCCCGGTTGTAGCACTCGCGCTCGAAGGTCCGAACGCAATCTCAATCACTCGCAAGATGATGGGCGTAACCAAACCTGCTGAAGCGGCACCCGGAACCATCCGCGGCGACTTCGGAGTGGACATTGGTCGCAACCTGATTCACGGCTCGGCCAACGAATCAGACGCAAAGCGGGAAGTCAGCCTGTTCTTCTCATCAGATGAACTGCTGCGCTGGGACCGCACAAACGAAGGCTGGATAACGGAATAAGCGTGCGAGGGTGCGCCGGTTACTGGAGACGAACAATCTCAGTGCCGCGCGCCCACAGCTTGTCCAGCGAATAGAAAGTGCGGCTGTCTTCGCTGAACAGGTGAACGACGAAACCGGGGAAGTTGATCAAAACCCACCCGCCGGAGCCATCTCCTTCGCGGTGAATTGAGTGAAGACCACGCTTCCTAACCTGTCGGATCAGGTCGTTCGCCATCGCGTTGAGGTGACGGTCGGTCTCACCGGTTCCGATGACCAGGTAATCGGCGTAAGAGCAAATGCCTTCAACGTTTATCAGGACGATATCGGAGGCAAGACGGTCAGAAAGATATTCGGCTGCAAAACGCGCGTAATCCTCGGTGGATTCCAGCTTTTGCAGGTCTTCTGTAGTGCGTGATGTCATTGATCCGATTGTAACAGCGTCAAACGGTCTCAGGACATCACAACACTCTGGTTGGCAACACTACTGCGCGAAATTCATCGCCGAAGATACACTTGAGTTGATGAAAACAGGAACAGACAGGAAAAGAGCGGTTGTCGCCATGAGCGGAGGAGTTGACTCCTCTGTTGCAGCGGCGTTGCTCGCAGAACAGGGATATGAAGTCATCGGCGTGACGATGCGGCTTTTCGACGCGCCCTTCGACAACGCCGGTCGCCTGAGCAAGTCTTGCTGTTCCCTTGAAGACGTAGAAGATGCGCGCGCAACATGCCGCGTGATTGGCGCGAAGCACTACTACCTGAACTTCGAGGAGGAATTCAGGGAGCACGTCATCGACTACTTCGTGGGTGAGTATGAGAAGGGTCGAACGCCTCATCCGTGTCTCGCATGTAACGACCGCCTGAAGTTCGATTTTCTCATGCGACGAGCAGAATTCATGGATGCTGATATCGTCGCCACAGGCCACTACGCGCGGGTGCAAAACTCTGGCGGTACATACCGGTTACTCAGCGGTATCGACCCGCTCAAAGACCAGGCGTACGTCCTGTACACGCTGACGCAGGACAAGCTGGCGAAGCTGGCTTTGCCCATTGGTGAATACAACAAAGACGAAATACGAGCGATGGCGACCCGGTTCGGGCTACCGGTTGCAGATAAGCCCGACAGCCAGGACATCTGCTTCATCCCGACGGGCAACTACAAGGAGTTTGTAGAGGACCGCCTGAAGCAGCGTGTTCCCGGGATTCTGCGTAAGTCAGATGGCACCGTGCTCGGCAAGCACGACGGTGTTCACCAGTTCACCATCGGACAGCGCAAGGGGCTACCGATTGCCGGCGGAACAGGCCGACCGATTTTCGTGACGCACATCAACGCTGCAACCGGCGACATCACGGTCGGTGATGCCACTGAGTTGCTCAAGGATGAGCTGTGGGCGTCCGGTGTCAGCTGGATTTCAGGTTCAGAGCCAATTGGAAGTGTCCGTGTCCAGGCGCGCATCCGCTATAACGGCAAAAACGCGTCAGCAACAGTCACTCCACACGGAGAATGGGCAAGACTGAAGTTCGATGAGCCAGTGAGGGCTATCACACCCGGCCAGGCAGTCGTTTTCTTCGCCGGTGACGAGGTGCTAGGCGGTGGTCTAATCGAACCTGCCCCTCCCGGTGAGTTCGCAGCAACAGCCCTCGCTTCGGCTGACGCGTCCCGCTAATTGTGTCGGGACGGTGACACGGTGTTTGGCGTGTCGCGGGAATACAGGTAACCTCTGCCCCACCGCGTACCCTCGTCCACTTCCCGTCTCCGCAATCACCGGTGTCCCATGCACATCCGCACCGACAAGATACCTCCATACCCGAACACCAGCCACGAACAGATCCTCTGGGGAAAGGGCTACTTGCGCATCGCTGGTGTCGACGAAGTGGGCCGTGGCCCGCTGGCCGGACCGGTTGTCGCGGCAGCGGTCGTCCTGGACTCGGCGGACACAGATCGGTGGCTGGGAATCTTCAAGGACAGTAAGAAGATGACCGAAACGCAGCGGGAGTCCGCATTTGAAGCCTTGATCGCCGCGGGACTGCCGAACGCAGTTGGGGCGTGCAACGCAGAAGAGATCGACGCGGTCGGCATTTACGCAGCGACCAAGCTGGCAATGGCACGCGCTATCGAAGGACTCGAACCACGGCCGGACCATCTGCTGATGGACGCAATGAATCTCGACGCCATTGCCCTGCCCCAGCGATCACTTATCAAGGGTGATGCGGTTTCGTTGTCTATCGCTGCCGCATCGGTGGTGGCAAAGGTCACACGCGACCGGTTAATGGCCGGTGTTTTCAATGACCAGTTTCCTGAATACGGTTTCGCAGCGCATAAGGGTTACGGCACGGCAAGTCATCTGCAAGCACTACGCATGAACGGCCCCTGCGAAATACACCGGACATCTTTCCGGCCCGTACGTGAAGCATTGCTACAGCACTAGCGGGTGAAATGACAAAAAGCGCAAGAACGCGGACCCCAACACACAGGCTGAATCTGCCCGATGGAGCAGGACGCGCCGGAGAGGCTGCGGCAGAGTCGATACTCCGCTTGCACGGTTACGAGATTGTCCGCACCAATTTCAGGGTCAGGGAAGGTGAAATCGATCTCGTGTGCCGTTCGGGCAACCAGTTCGTGTTCGTGGAAGTAAAGACACGCCGCACGGGTAGTTACGGGTTGCCGGAAGAATCGCTATCTCCAGCCAAAGCTGCACGTCTGATAACCACTGCACAGGCATTTCTTGAACTGGTTGATCAGCCAGATGCAGACTGGCGCATAGATGTGCTGGCAATAGAGATGGACCACGCTGGCCGAGTGATAAGGTCAAATCTCGTTGAAAACGCGGTAACGGGTTAGCCGCCGCGCCTGCAGGAGATGAGACGATTCCGTTCTGGGTGCTGTCGATAATTATCGTGGTTGGGTTTTTCGTCATCACCGCCTGAATACGCCCGGTAATCGGCAAGGGCTTTGAATGGACTTGCTGGAGGCCGGCGCGGTGGCGCAGGCGTGATGATGATTGGCGATAGCTGCGTGTAACGCGCATCACTGAGGTGAAACATGTCCATGCTCGAAGGCAAAGTCGCGCTCGTCACCGGTTCGAGCTCCGGCATTGGTAGAGCGACCGCAAAAGTTTTCGCTGCTCATGGTGCGAAAGTGGTCCTTGCAGCCCGACGTGAAGACGAACTTCGTTCGCTGACAGATGAGATACGTCACGCCGGAGGCAGTGCAGCCTACATCCGAACAGACGTGACGGACGAACAACAGGTCAAGGCAATGGTCGAATTCGCTGTCGCAGAGTTTGGCAGGCTTGACTGTGCCGCAAACAACGCCGGTGGCGGTGTTCCTGCTGACAGGGACTGGCCGGATGCAGGCCCTGAAGCATTTCTCAAGACGATGGAGTTGAACACAACGTCAACGTGGCTTTGCATGAAGCACGAGATCGCCCAGATGTTGAAGCAAGGTGGCGGCGCTATCGTCAACACCTCGTCTATTTCCGGGCTACGCAGCGGACCGAACGAGAGCTACGGCTCAGCAAAGTTCGCCGTCAACGGGTTGACCCTCGCCGCAGCATCGAAGTACGGCAAGCAAGGAATCCGAGTCAACGCGGTTGCACCTGGCATCATTGAAGCTGGCGGCTGGTTGACAAGGTTCAGTGCCGAACCGGAGTTGCAGCAGAAATGGAATGCAGCCATCCCGGCAGGCAGAACTGGACGCCCGGAAGAAATCGGTGAGGCCATAGCGTGGCTGGCATCTGACGCATCGTCGTACGTGACAGGCGTGGTCTTGCCAGTCGATGGCGGAAACATCATCACCATCGATCGACCTCACTGACCAACTGCTCAGAAAATCGCGATCGGATTGACCGGTGAGCCCGTAGCGTTCGGTATCCGTAGCGGGTTGATGGAGATAGCGAACTCCCAACGCCCGCGCTTGCGGCACTCATCGGCAAGAGTGTCGAGCCATGCGTTATCCAGTATCCACAGGCCCATGCCGACGATGCCGACCTGGTGAACCGGGTTGGTGAACTTAGCGTAGCCGGTCGGGGCCACATCGTTGCCCGTGTCTGACCCCATCACGGCAATCTCGCGTTCGTGCATGAACGGCAATATCTCAGGTTTGGGGCCTGCTGAACCCGCTTTGCCGACGTCCAGCCCACCGGTCTTCTCCCGCTGCCCGAGCTGACCGGTGCGCATCAAAAGGACATCGCCCTTCTCGACCTTGAAACCACATTGCGCCTCAGCCTTTTCAATATCGTCCATGCCGACACCGTCACCGCGTTCCACCAGTTCGGTACCGCGCAGATACGGCGCATCTACCAGCACCCCGCGAGTCACGATTCCTGCGCTACCAGCCAGCACGTTATTCCGCTTTGCACCCTCATCAGTCGAAACATCGGTCATTGGGAAGCCGTTGTACATCTTCCCGTCCCAGAAAAAGTGCGCCAGGGAATCCACATGCATGACAGTGTGCCCGTGGAAGATGATGCCGAAATAGTCGATAGCGACCTGTCGGTCCGGTGGCTCCCCTTCTTTGTGGTCAAACCCTGTCCGCACCATGAAGTGTTGAGGTGGGCGAGGTACATCAGGAGCGGCCTGGTAACTGACATCACGGGCGCAACTCACAGTGGCACCTTCCTGCACCAATGCGAGTGCGGAGCGCGTCTTCTCAACTGAGAGATGATTCAGTGTGCCCTTCTGGTCATCTTTACCCCAACGCCCCCAGTTGTTCAGGTCTTTATTGAGCCAGTTAATGAGTTGCTATTCGGTGGGGCGTTCAGCAGGCATTTCGGTACTCCGTGAAAGGTGGAATTTGGGGATATTGCGGTTACGCCTGCATTCTAACGTCGCACCGCTTTGGCTGGCAGTTCAGTTACCTGCCATCACGGCTTCGAATACAATCACGTTCTATTCAACTGCTACTTACCGCGTGAACGGAGCCAGTTCTTGACTGACAACTCACAACGCACCGCATACCTGTCTGCGCAGGTGGAAGCTATTCACCGCAACCTGCGTTTCCTTGAGGTCGTTGCAACGCAACCGATAGGACTGATGACAGACGTCAAATCGCTTCGAGAATCCATTTCGACGGCATCCAGCGCCGAAGAACGTGATCGACATGCGTTCCTTGATGTGACCGGTCGTGGCAAAGACCCACGTCCCACGGGAATTGGCGCGTGCAAAGTGGCGCTAGACACGATGAAACTTGTCTCCGCACTCACGCCTGACGGCAGCGCAACTTTATCCTCCGAATGGATGTCTCGTGCAGAAAAAGTGCTTTCTCGCGTAATCGACCGGCTGGGAAGGGATATCAGACAGGCAGCAGCGTCTGTGTTCGATGGGATTTACGTGATCGTGGATCCAGAACACACCAACGGCAGATCCGCTATCGAAGTTGCCGCGGCAGCGCTTGCCGGCGGTGCCTGTGCCATCCAGCTACGTGATAAGAGCGGGTCACGTCATAAGACGCTGGACACAGCCGCCCGTTTCCAGGAGATGTGCAGCAAAGCCGGTGCCGTCTTTATCGTCAACGACTGGGTGGACATTGCCGCACTAGTGGGTGCTGACGGTGTTCATGTCGGCCAGAAAGACATCCCACTCGAAGAAGCACGAAAGCTGCTCAACCCGGCAGCAGTCATTGGTACGTCTAACGCTCTACAGCAAGAAGCTCTGGACTCCGAATCAGAGGGAGCCGACTACATCGCCGTCGGTGCAATGTTCCCTACCGGAACCAAGCAGGACACTCGGCCCGCTGGGGTAGAGACACTGCGACAGGTAAAACAGTCTGTTGGCGTTCCTGTCATTGCTATTGGCGGCATCAACACGGGAAACATTGGTCAAATTGCAGACGCAGGAGCGGATGCAGCGTGTGTCGCCAGCGCAGTAACGAAAGCTGACGATCCTGAAGCTGCGACGCGTGAACTGGCACGCATATTCAGCAGGTCATAACCCTCGTATTCAGGCTTACAGATATCCGTTTGTATCACCAGCGCAACTCAACCACGCCAAAGATTTTGCACACATGGCCCGTAGTTCATGTTGACCTGTTTAAATAGCCGGGATACCCTCGCTAGCTGGTCTTGAGTAGACATGGGCTACGGTGGCTATGCCGCCGAATTGTCCCTCAATACCGCCCGGCTGACATGCCGGAACATAGCACGAACCTTCCCTAATCCGGGTTTACCGGGGCAGACATGGAAGGTTCATTTGCGGAGGCTGTAGTAAATGAACGCAATTATCCTGGCGATCGTGGCTGCTTTGCTTGCACTTGTAGCGGCAGCCGTATTCGCCAAGTGGGTGGTTAGCAAACCGTCTGGTAACGACGTTGTCCAGAAGATCGGTGGCCTGATTCAAACTGGTGCCATCGCATTCCTACGTAAGGAATATACCTATCTGGCCGTGTTCGTCGCAGTTGTATTTGTAATCCTCGCACTCTTCATCGACTTCAATGTGCTGAACAACAGCCAGATTTCAAAACTGGAAGAATTGCGTGGACACGGCGGTATTGATGGCACTGGTCCCTGGACCGCCATTTCATACCTGCTGGGTGCGATAGGATCCGCTCTTGCAGGTTGGATTGGCATGAGCATCGCAGTCAAGGCGAACACTCGTACCGCGACGGCAGCACAGGAAGGCCTCAACCCGGCGCTCCGTGTTGCTTTTGGCAGCGGAACGGTCATGGGAATGACTGTTGTTGGTCTTGGATTGCTGGGTGTCAGCTTGCTCTGGT
>JAURLM010000117.1 GCA_030831265.1 Chloroflexota bacterium | reverse complement strand
TCGTTCTCAGTGGGCCAGCACTCGTTCCTGGCGAACCTCGCCAACGTGACACCTACTGAATGGGAAGCGCTGCCAGCGGGCGCTGAGCGGACTATCCGCGACATCGTGGCGCATATCGGCATGTTCAAGTTCATGTATGCGAATCATGGCTTCTACGACGCGTCTATGGACTACGGTGACAACCCGGCGACTCCGCCGGTAGAACGGCTCGCATCACCAGGCGCGGCGAAAGAGTGGTTGCAAGAAGGCCACGCCTACTTGCGTGCGGGTATTGACTCCCTCACGGACGACTCGGAATTGGACATGAAGCGCAAGGCACACTGGGGACAGATGGTGCCGACGATTCAACTGATAGACATCATGCACGAGCACGATGTCTATCACGCCGGGGAGATCAATCGCACTCGCGGCATGCTGCAAGGCAACGATGGTTGGTCAATCCCAGCGGAAGACTGAGTTGCACGAACTCGCTGCCGCGTGATCCAGATAGTTGTATGACGCAACTATCTTCGTTACGATGCAACCGTGTCAGACTCCCAACAACTTCAGACGCTGATCGTCAGTTTTGTGCGCGCCTTCGGGCTGCATAACCCGGAAATGACTCCCTGCGGTCAGCCGATTTCAGTTTCAGAGGCCCACGCACTGATGGAGCTTGAGCGGGAACGCGGGCTGCGGCAGCAGGATCTGGCGGTTCGCTTGAACCTCGAGAAAAGCACCGTCAGTCGACTCGTTAAGAAGCTCGAAAGCCGGGGATGGATTGAGCGAACAACAGATCCTGCCGATACGAGGGCATTCATTCTGCGGCTCACCGAAGCAGGGCACAGGAACGGACAACGAATACAACAGGCACGCACCGAAACCTTCGAACGCCTGCTGGAATCACTTGACCCTGGCAAATACGACGCCGTGACCAGTGGCCTATCAGCACTGGTTGACGTATTGAGGACCAATCACGTACGCAGGAGCGAAAAATAGCCGTGCTCACCCTCTCTCTACGAAAGAACTTGATCGTAATGATGGTCGTTCTTGCCGCAGCGGCGACAATCTTCGGTTGCGAGGCAGCAGAAGAACCCCAACCCACCGCAACTCGGATGCCGACGCCCAGCCCGGACCAGCCATACGCGGGGTTGGAACAGCGCGAAATACGTGCCCTCTCTCCGGAGAAAGTTGAAGACCTCCTCGCAGGTCGCGGTTCTGGATATGCGTTGGCCGCCGAACTAAACCACTATCCCGGCCCGACACACGTCCTCGAAATGAGGGACTTACTTGACCTGTCCGCTGACCAGGCCGATGCCGTATCCGCTATCAAAGCTGCAATGAGCAGTGAGGCTGTACGACTCGGAACCCAACTGGTGGATCTGGAGCAAGAACTGGACGCCGCCTTCCGCTCCGCAACAATTTCGCCTGACGGTCTCAGTACGCTGCTCACACAAATCTCAACCGTGGACGGTCAACTACGGAACACCCATCTCCAGGCCCATCTGCAAATGGTGGAGATACTCTCAAGTGATCAGGTTGCTCAGTATGACGAACTGCGCGGCTACGGTTCGGACAATTCGCAACCGTCTCACGATCAGCACAACATGGATTCCATGGACCACGGATAGGGCTGTCGTTCCGGCTGACCCACAAACAGTTATGCCCCGGACTGGCTCCGGCGCGGCCATCTGTGCAATCATCACCGGACTGTAACCCTCAGCCCGGAATTTTGCTCCCATGACCTACGACATCGTCATCAAGAACGGCACCGTCATTGACCCATCGCAGGGGCTCCACGCACGCAAGGACATCGCCGTCGCCGGCGGCAAAGTCGCGGCCATCGAAGACAGCATCCCGGACAAAGACACGCACGACGTGATTGAGGCTGATGGCCTCATTGTCACGCCGGGACTTGTAGACCTGCATGTCCACGTTTGGTGGGGAGTCGCTCACCTCGCGGTCGAAGCCGACCCCGCATGCGTCTACCGTGGCGTGACCACGGCCATCGACGCCGGTTCATCCGGTGCGAACACCATCGCCGGGTTCAACCGCTATGTTATGGAGCAGGCGCACACCCGCATCATGGCGTTCCTGCACATCTCCGGTATGGGTCAGCTCGACAACGAGATTGGCGAGTTGCAGGACATCCGCTGGGCGCGCGTGGACAAGGCTGTCGAGGCGGCAAAGCTGCACGCAGACCGCATCGTCGGCATCAAGGTGCGGCTGACGGACAACATCGTCGGTGATAACGACGTGGTGGCGATCAAGCGCGCATCCGAGGCCGCAAAAGAGATTGGCAAACCGCTCATGATTCACATTGGTGGCACTGTTCACCCGCTGGAGGAGCTGCTGCCCGTCCTGCGTTCCGGTGACATCATCACGCACAGCTTCACTGGCAACACGAACGGCATTCTCGACTCCAACAACAGGGTTAAGGACGTGGCGCGTGATGCGGCGCAGCGAGGAGTCATCTTCGACGTCGGTCACGGCGCAGGCAGCTTCTCGTTCGACGTGCAGGAGAAGGCAATCGTCGACGGTTTCTGGCCCGGAACGGTAAGCAGCGACGTTCACCGGTACAACATTCGCGGGCCGGTATACGACCTGATGACGGCGCTTTCGAAGTACCTTTACCTGGGGCTGACGCTGGATGAGGTGATTGCGCTGGGAACGACGAAACCGGCGCGTGCGGTTGGTCTTAACGAGCACATCGGCACGCTACAGGTCGGCGCAGACGCTGACATATCGATCATCGAACTGCGTGAAGGCCCGGTGACACTGACCGATGCCCGCGGAGCGACTCGACAGGGCAGGCAGTTACTGGTTCCGGTGGAAACGCTCCGAGCAGGCCGACGCTTCTCGCCGCAGCACTCAGTACACCCGCACCTGACAGGCCACGGGCACTCGCACTAATTGGTTCACCGGCCGGTTGCCCCCGGAGGTTCCGGCCCTTTTCATCAAATCACCACACCCCTCCCCCACTGGTAACTCATGGCGTCGGCGTATCATTGCTTCGCTCAGCATGTCAGTACGAGGCATTGCGAGACCCAGAGGCGAATTCTCATGCCCACCGTGGTCGGTGTGGCGGGATAAGTTAAGCGCGGACCGACGCTATTCGACCCACTCAAACTCCAACTTCATCACGTAAGTGTCGTACGCTTCTGGAATGCTGAGCCGGACGTCATGTGACCGTGACCCGCCGGGGCGAATGCTGCCACCACCACCCAGTATGACTTCGCGCACGGCGACGATATCCGAATCACTGTTGTAGAGGGTAATTACTGAGCGCGGCGTCTTTATGGATAAGCGTGAATGCGCGTTGAGTATGTGTCCGGATAGCCGGTATTCGCCGTCACCAACTGGCACCAGGCCTTCGTGATTCCATATGGCCAGCGAATCATCCACACTGTCACTTCGCCCTGTGGAAACCAGTAGAAAAGCCATAGCGAGTCCCACGATTCCGACGATAGCGATCGCGACCAATAACATCGGCGCAGCCAGTCCCAGCAACTCCCCCAGCTGGTATCGCTTCCACACGCCGTTGGCGAACAAAATCGCACCGAACAGCAGCAGGACCCAGATTGAACGCCTGACGAATCCATCGAGGTCGTTCAGATTACTCAGTACGATAATTGCCACGACGCTGGTCAGCGTCACGGCAACCCCCGTGTAGATTCGCCGCATGGCAGATAGTCTGCTACCAGACATGCCGAAGGAATGGGTGCGGCCTGTTCCCACAGCCGCCTCAAGCAACCTCTCTGCGGCGTCCCGTTCCAGGCCCCACTTGATTCGCAGGTGAGTAACCGCAGCGTCTCGCGACATCTCGGCAACAGCCGGTGACCGTGCGTCCTCCAGCATCTCTACCGTGAATTTACCGTCTGACGTCATCGTGATTCACCGCCGTGGGCAATTGGTGAAGGGTTTCTGGCAATCTACGGTTTCGAACACATACCGGTCAACTGCGCTTTCGCCGCGTACACTTCACAGACAACCAATCACTCACCCGGTACAGCGAAGCACGTTGATCGAAGTCAAGAAACTCCATAAGTCGTACGGCGCAACCGGCGTGTTGCGCGGACTTGACCTTTCCGCTCCCGCAGGGCAATCACTGGCACTGCTCGGCCCCAACGGCGCAGGAAAGACCACGCTGCTCCGAATCATCTCCACGCTCACCCGGCCAGACACCGGCTCGGTCACCGTGAACACGTTCGACACCGCATCTCGGGGGGAGTTCGTGCGACAGGTCACAGGGGTCGTGATGCATTCTCCGATGCTCTACGGTGACCTGACAGTTGCGGAGAACCTGAACTTCTTCGCAAAGATGTTCCAGCTTGAAAACCCTGGGCCACGGATCAAGTCGCTGCTTGAGCGCGTCGAGATGGATCGCCGCATCGAATAGCGTGTGCGCCATCTTTCGCACGGCCAGCAGAAACGAGTCGCACTCGCCCGTGCCCTGCTCCACTCACCGCGCACACTAATCCTCGACGAGCCGGAGTCCGGCCTGGATCAGCGTTCCCGCGGCGTGCTTGCAGGGATCATCAACGAGTACCGCTCGCCGGGTCGCTCGGTAATAATGACGACTCACATGCTGGATTTTGGTCTGCAACTTGCCGACTCCGTGGCGTTGCTTGAGCGCGGACGCGTGGCTATGCATGAAGCTGTAACTCCTTCGACCATCGCAGACCTGCAACAACAGCTTGGCGATCAGGTTCCAGAAACGGCGGGGACAGCCTGATGCCAGCACCTTCACAGGAAAGCATCAGCAGCCCGGGACAGAAATCCAACTTCGCGGGGTCGCTCGGCATAATCTGGGCATTGGCGCGCAAAGACCTGCTGCTGGAAATCCGTAACCGCGATGTGATCGTTTCGATTGCCGGTTTCATCCTGCTCGTGCTCGCCATCTTCACCTTCGCCGTGGACATCGCCGATCGCGACAACGCATTACTGGTCGGCCCCGGCGTGTTGTGGGCGGGCGTAGCGTTCGCCGGCGTGATCGGCCTGAACCGAGCGTTCGCGCTGGAGATGGAACGGGACACGCTGGAAGGGCTGATGCTCACTCCGGTCAGCCGGGACCTGATATTCCTCGGCAAGATGCTCGGTAACCTGCTGTTCCTCGCCATATCAATCGCAATCGCCCTGCCTGTATTCGCCGTGCTCTTCAACCTTGTTGTGTTGCGATTGGAAATGCTCGTCATCGCATTACTCACGGTGATTGGATTCAGTTCCGTGGGAACCGTTTTTGCTGCGATGAGCGTGCGCGTCCGAGCGCGAGAGATCATGCTGCCGCTGCTGTTCCTCCCTGTTGTCGCGCCATTGTTACTCGCGACCATCGAGGCCACCGCAGACCTCGTTGCGGGAAATAGCTGGAGCGAAATGTCACAGTGGCTGCAACTTGCGGCCGCGTTCGATGTGGTTTTCCTGATCGTCTCAGCGGTAATCTTCCAGTTCATCCTGGAAGACTGAGCCAAAAACTGGCTTACATCCTGTAACCTGCCGCTGCGCTCTCGAAACACCGCAAACATCTGCCAACCTACGCAGGAGTCACCATGAAGGTCACACAGATTCGCAGCTTCCCGGTGCAGGACACCGATGGCCGCGGCTATTTCATTGTCCGTGTAGACACTGACGCCGGGCACTACGGCCTTGGCGAAGTGGGAATACGCGGCTACGGAAACGCCATCGCAAGCGCTATACAGCACCTTTCCGAACTGGTGATCGGCGCTGACCCGTGGGAGACGGAACGGCTATGGCAGGAGATGTACCGCTCAGGATTCTTCCCGGCAGACAACGTTTATTCCTGCGCCATTTCGGCAATCGATATCGCACTCTGGGACATCAAGGGCAAATCAGTGGACAAGCCGGTCTACAAGCTGCTTGGCGGCCCGGTGCGCAACAAGGTGGTCAGCTACCCACACGCGCAGGGCATGGACATTCCATCACTGGTCGAAAGCTGCAAAAAGCACGTCGACCTCGGCTGGAAGTTCCTGCGCTGGCATCAGATGGAGACGGAACCGTTCGACTCCAACCGCAGCGCAACGTTCGACCCGCTGAAGTCGATGCGCATATCTGTAGAAGCGATGGCGGCTGTTCGTGATGCGGTCGGCCCGGAAATACAACTCTGTTTCGACGTTCACACCCGGCTGGACACAGCGAACACGGTGAAGATGTGCCGTGACCTCGAAGAGTTCAAGCCGTTCTTCATAGAAGACCCGGTGCGGTCGGAAAACCCCGGCACGTATCGCAACATAAGGCAGCAGATAAACCTGCCGCTGGCCGCTGGCGAGCAGTGGGCCTCAAAGTGGCCGTTCAGGCAGGTGATTGAAGAAGACCTGATCGACTACGCACGGATCGACCTCTGCATCGTCGGCGGTATCACGGAGGCGTTGAAGATCACGCACTGGGCCGAAACCCACTACATAGACATCGTGCCGCACAACCCGCTTGGGCCGGTTTCTGCTGCTGCCTGTGTCGCACTCTGCATGGCCTCGACAAACGTCGGCGTGCAGGAGATGCCGCGTGCCCCCGGCAGCTACGGCAACGAGCTGTTCCCGCAGCAGATCGAGTGGGAAGACGGCTACTCATGGTGCC
>JAURLM010000116.1 GCA_030831265.1 Chloroflexota bacterium | reverse complement strand
CCGAAAAGCATCGGCAGGACACCACGGAAGTTGCCCTTATCGTTCATTAGGGCACCGCCAAGCAGTCCGCCCATGCCACCGCTTGCTGCGGCAGCGGAAGCGGCTTCGCTGCCACCACCCAAAAGACCGCCTGTGCCAACGTCAACGGCAGTCATGCCGGGGATGTTCGGCGCAGCGCCCGTTTTGGAGAAATAAGGCAGCAATGGTGTCCCATCTCCACGGTCTAGCATAAAGTTCCGCCCTTGCATGGGCGGTCCATACATCTGTCCCGTAGGAGCAGCCATCGGTGATGCTGGCGTCGGCAAGGTAGGTACATTGATGGGCGGCGGTAATGCCGGAACGCCCGTGATGGGATTGACTGACTCCGGCATCGCACCGGAAGCAGCAAGTGATGGCATCGCAGCCCCACCCTGACGGCGGCGCTTCATCGCCTCAATCGTGTTGAGAGTTGACTGCATCACCATTAGATCAATCCTCTAAAGCCCGTTAGCGGGACGAAGCGGCCACGGCTGATACCCGGTCCCATATCCATCTCGCGGAATTGGCGCATACGCTCTGCTTCAATTCGCTGTTGCATTTGTTGGTCTTGCATCAATGTGCCCAACGCCGAATAAGCTTCGTCCAACCCACCGAGCAAACCGCCTTCTTTCTTCATGGCCGACTGCATCGGAGTGACGGTTGTAGCTGCATTTGCGACGGTCGGAGTAGTTTGACCGGCTGTCAAAGCAGAAGGATCGAGTGGCGTGACCGTCGTGCGCGGATCTGCACCCTTGCCTTCGAATTTACTCAGCCACATTGAAGCAAACTCACCAGCCGTCATGTCAGGACGGCCACGGTTCAATGTAACGGCCTTTTCCCCCACGATAGAAGCAGCGGGGGCATCTGGATTAGCAAGCAATGCCGCAGCACCACCCGCACCTTGCTGGTGCGCCAGATATAATTCTGCGGCGGAAGGCTCACGGCCAAGACGGTTACGCAGCACGGCTGCGTTGTCTCTAGCGAAGCGCGCCGCTGCATCAGCGGATGCCTCACGATTGAAAGGGTCAGTCAGTCCGTATTGTTTCGCGGTCGAAGGAATAAACTGGAACGGACCAGCAGCCTTGCTCACTTTATGATAAGCGAGGGGATTGCCGCTACTTTCGAGTTGTTCTGTCCTCGAAAGAAACTGAGCGGGAAGTCCAAGGCGCTGCTCTAGTTCCGAGTAGAGTTGCATCAGGCCATGCCCTTCCGCATCGGACCGAAGCCCAGATTGACGGCTTTACGGCCACCACGCTCTTCGACCATCTCAGGATATTTCTTTTCGACTTCCTGCGCCATCGGGCCGACAACTTTAGGATAAGATTTCGGGTCGCCCTTGTAGCGGTATGCGTACATAGTCAAGCCGGTTTCTTTGTCCTTACCGACCTTTTCAATGTCCGTCTTTTCGCGTTCATCAGAGAATAGCATTGGCAACAATTTCATTGCTGTTGTCGCAGCAGTCAGTGCAGTGCCAGCACCGGACAACCAGTTCGATCCTGACGGCCCACCAGTCTGTGTTTTAGTCTGCGTTGTGCCGTAGGGAGTGGCCGATGTTGCACCCAGACGCAGGTTGAGCATTTCAATGGGATAGTTACGCTCTTCCATGAAACGCTGATACTGGTCTTGCAACTGCGCCTGTTGCAGAGCTTGGCGCTGCGCGCCGATGGCTTCGATGGTCGCCGCGTCCGTGAGCGCCGCACCTTGCTGCGCCTGCGCGATACCCGGCAACATTCCAGCCGCACGCATCTGCACTTCGGTGCCAGCCATCTGCCGGGCAAGATCGTTTTCAAGGCGACCTGCGGCCTGAGTGTAGCCTTGCATGCGCAGTTGGGCGGACAGGTCCGCGACATTCTTTGCCGCTTCTGCCTGCGCCACACCTTCTTGGATGGCCTGACGCGAACCACCGAACGCACCCGCACGCGCAGCCTGCGCCGATACTTGGTTCAAGTTCTGGAGCAACGCCTCTTGGCCTCGCGCAATAGCACGGTTCTCAACTTCCCCGATAAATGGGTTCATGTAAGCGGAGACATCGCCTTGCAAGAACGAAGGAGCCTGATAACCCGTCAACCCGGACACAGTCCCCGCCGCAGTCTGATAGAGCGGCATCGTGCTGCCAGCTTGGCGCTGGGTCATACCAAAAGCTTGTTCTTGCTCTGGTGCAAAGCCCGCGACAAGGTTGCCCCCGTATCCCTGATAAGGACGGCTCGCAATTTCGTCCGCAAGACGAAGGTTTTGCTTCGTAACGTCTTCCAACCAAGCCGGTAGCTCGGTTTTCTGTGTCACGGTTTGTGCCGCAGGAGCTTTAGCGCCCATGTCAGTTTCCTTTTAGATCGAAGTCCATCAGGACCATCTTAGTCTTCCAACCAGCGTCCTTTAGGTACTTCTCATAACCCGGTCTGACCGCAGCCCGAGCAAATTCAATCCCATTATCTTTGGCCCACTTCACAAGCTGGCCCTTCAGTGCGATTACGCCGTCCAGTTCCCCGGCGGACATAAACACGTTTGCAAACTTTCTACGCGGGCTGACCGCGATCTCAGTAATGACAACTGCCCTGTCGTTGTAGAACAGTTGCATCTCCCCCTTCTTCAGCGCATCGACCACGTCTTCCAAAGTGTGGGTCGAACCCATGAGACGGAGAGCCTTCTCCATCTTTTTGTAGAGGTCTGCCTTAGAGGTTTCTGTCTTTACCGTCATTGATAACCGTTGTGAGGACACCAGCGTTATCGACCGTTACCTCATACACCGTCCCGTTTGGCGCTTTCAGCAGCAGGCGAGGACTGGCCTCATCTTGGCTTACTATCGGCTGGAACGCACGGCGGAGCGCGTCAATAATCTGGTTAAAAGCCCCCGAATTGTAGGCTGGAGGGGCCGGTGGAAGATAGATTATCACCGTCGCGGCCCCTCTGCAATGTCCATACGAATGGTGCCCAAAGACCAAAAGATGTCTTGGTTTGCTTCAATCCGCATCCGCACATCACGGCTGGAAATGCGCGTATCTACATAGCCATTTGTCCGTACAGTGTACGGACCGTATGTCCGCTCCGCGCCTTCCGGTGCCTGTCGGCCATAGAACCGGAAGCGCATTGATGCCGTACCTTCAGCGTTGGCTGGCATAAGCTGCGTGATCTCAATGCCCCGGTCGGACGGCGGGCCGAGGCCCAGTTGTGCGGTTTCCGCCCAAACCGTCCCAACGCGCGTCAGACCCGCAGCCAACCAGCCAAACTCATGGTCATATATATGGTTGTCCGACCCAGCCATGAGCGGACGGGCGCGTTCCGAAGCAGGGGCCATCGCCGTCCGTTCCAGACAGCCAAAAGACCACCAGTTCTCAGCGTAGTTCCAGATCACGTAACGGTCGCACTCTTCGCTGTTCTCTGAAGGATGGAAGAACCACACTTCTGAGAAAGCACCGTTCCAGCAACCAAAGTTCCTAAGACGAGCGGCGTTGAAGTTGGTGTCGTTTACGATCCAGTCCATGACGGAGCAAGGCACGTTGACGATTGTACCACCTTCATAAAGACGGAAGCCTGTTTCGGAGAACCAAACGCATTTGCCTTCAAAAACCGCTGTTGCCATCGGGGAGATAAGCTTTGTCTCACCCAGACGCTCCACGACATAGATGAACGGCAGACCCGCATAGCGGACGAGGAAGACTTCCGTGTCGGAGAACACCAATGAACCTTCGCGCACGGGCACGATGGTCCGCAGCGGTGACGTGGCTTCCACGTCGATGTAACCCGCCGTGTTCGTGGTGCTGGCGTAGTTCCAATCCGTATAGTCTTCACGCGAGGACCAAGCAATACGACGCGAGTTATTGTCCGCGCCGATGGCAATCACATGCCTCTCCGGCGTGGTCAAAACCGCCACGGCATTACCGATGACATTGCTTAATGTTGCTGTGCCAGTGTTTGCCGTCGTTGCGACGTTACCTGCGCCACCTTGTGCGTAGGTGAACGTAGTCGGCGTGGGCGTGGAGGCGATAGTGAACGTACCATTGAACGAACCACCGTCCGCCGTTGTCCCAGCGATGACGATGGTGCGCCCCGCCGTAAAATCATGGTGGTGGGAGACGGTGATCGTAGATGTATTAGAAGTGCGTGAGACAGAAGAAATCAACCCTTTGCCGACCTGATGGACATCTTCTGTCGGTGTGCTTACGTCGTAGTAGAGGACGCGACCGTCAATGTTGTCCAAGCAAAGGACATCCTCACCCCAGTTGGTGAAAGACCACATTCCGGGGACAGCTTGCCAAAGAAGGGATGGCGTTGAGCGCGCATTGCCGTAATCTTCTTCGTTGTAATCATTCACGCCATAACCGACACCACCTGCGTCATAAAGCGGGACGAGGTTCGGTGGAGAGACATCGTAATACGTGCCGTCAACCAGCGCCTTCAGTCGATCATCCTGCCCGACCAAAAGACGTTCAGTATTGTTATTGTCTTTCCAGACATGCAGCGCACGCACCGTGGTTTCCATTGGGGATGAGCTAATACGCGCCCATCCGCCGACTGGCTCAAGCACACCTTGCCGCCAACGGATTAGATTGACATCCCACCAACGATCCGGGTTCTCGTAAGGCGTTGCCCCACGCACGACACCCGGTGGCAGTTTGACTGGAAAGAGAGCCATTTACGCCTCGTTTGTAGAAACCGGGCCAGACGCGGAACGCCAGACTGGTTTCCCGAACCATGGTTTAGCCTGCCCTTCGGGCCAGCGTTTTGCGATGCACCGTGACTTGGCAATCCGCGTCACGTTCACCGTGTTATCTTGGTTGCCGCCTAGCACATGGAAATGATGCTCGTCTTCAGCAACATAAAACCCAACATGCCCGCCGCCGTTGCGGGAAAAAACTAGCACCGTGCCGGGGACGGCGGTGGGGCAATCTTCGCCCCATTTAGCATAGGCACGCGCGGCAAGAAGATCCTTTGGTGGGCTAATCCCGTTTGTTTGCAAGCAGTATCCTACGTACAGCCCACACCACGGGATATCATCGTCGGTGTAGAAATCCTTGACCCACGGAGACATTGCAGCAGCCCAGCCGAGAATGACTGGATTGCTGGACTTGCCTGCCTGCTCATTGGTCCCGATTAATCGGCGGGCGGTAGTGAGCCATTTCGGTTCGGTGAACATCACGCCTTCATAATGTAGCAGAGCGCGTAGTATGGAGGACGGTTTTCGTGCGCGCCGGTAGAACCAGCCGCGCCAGTCGTACCGGAGAAGTTGTGCGTATGGTCAGTGTTAGTGGCATTGATGCTGATACCAGTGCCAGATCCGCCAGTGGTTGCGCTAGTTGTGTCAGTATAAGCGCCCGCTTCACCAAATCCGGCACTAAACGAATTATTCACTCTAGTGTAACTATGCGAATGGCCCGGATCATTGACCGAGTGCGAGTGAGAAGCGTTTGAGTTCATTGCCCCGGTCGTGCCGGAGAACGAGTGGGTGTGGGACGGGATCTCGCTGGTGGACAGGGTGACTGTGTTCGCACCGCCCGTATTCCCTACAGCGTAGGACGAACCTGTACCCGCACCGACGATGAACCGATTGCGGAGGTCTGGCGTACCGCTAGTGCCGTTGCAAAGCAGCCACCCCGACGGGATAGACGCTTCCGAACCCGACCACATGGTGATGACACCGGACGGGATTGTGACGATGGCACCGATTGCCGCCGCTACGAAAGCCGTAGTGGCAATCTGCGTGGTGTTAGTACCGCCCGCAGCAGTTGGGGCAGTAGGCGTGCCGGTGAAGGCGGGGGAGGCCTTTGGGGCAACCAAACTGTCGATGATGTCCAAATCGGCGTTGAGCTTCGTGCCCCAAGTGTCTGTCGAGGCACCCACTTCCGGCTTGGTCAGGTTGAAATTCGGGGTATATGAATCGGGCATCTTAGTTCACCTGTTGCCAGATCTCGCTTGCAGGCGAGGTGGTGGTCCAAATATCAGAAGCCGGGGAGGTGGTAGACCAAGTCCCGGAGGCAGGGGCGGACGTAGTCCATGTCTCAGCGGCAGCGGGACTGAGGGTCCATGTCTCCGCAAAGGGAACATCATCTTCCCAAAGCTTCCGGCCATTGACAGACAACGTGGCGATGGCCGCGATGGCCGACTGGCCGATGTAAACTATTTGCCCAGCACCAGAAACAGCGGAAGTCCCAGTGATAGACGCGCTGTCAATATACACGACATGGGCATCTGCGGCAACGCTGGACTGGCCGAGGATGGCGGCGCTGTCGAGGTAAATGATGTGCCCGCTGACGGACTGGGAAGATGCGCCCGCGATGGCGGAAGATCCGAGGTAGACGATCTGCCCCGCAGAAGTCACGTTGGAGAAGGCATTGCTTTCGGCCATTGCGTCGAGGACGCGAACGGCATCTACGGAGACAGTGGACGCGCCATTAACGGCGGCGGAAGCTTCCACCACCGTGTAAATCTGGAACGCATCAAGTTCAAATGCGCCCGGTTGGAAGGCGACATCCATTGCCATTATTTAGTTGGGTCCTCTGCGGGCTGAATGACCAACTTACCTTCGTCCACTAGAGCCATGATGTTCTGGTAGTCCGTGTTGGCGGGGTCGAGCGGGACGAACGAGGTGATGCCGTTGATTTTGCAGCTAATACCACTCAACTCGTTATTTGGAGGAATAATTACGTACTGAGCGTCACTATACATGATTATAACTCTGCATTCATTGCAATAACGCCTGTTTCAAGTAAGGCTGGATCGTTAAAAGTGCGTCCTCTGTTGACGCTTGACGTCATTATCAGGTCTGCACTTAGTACACTAGCAGAGCCCGCAAGTCCGCTAATACCAAAATAGCCTGTTTGATTCCACCATTCGTGATAGCCGTTGCTATCCCAGATAGATATAGAAGGCGCTGCACGCATAGCTGTCGGAAATGGATAGGTACAGCGGAACATCTGTGCGTTGATCCAAATACCGCTTATACGACTATTTCTAATAAAATAGCGTTGGCAGAAAAGCTCTTCTATTCCAATGAGTCTACGCTCGAATGGCGTGGCGACTGAGCCTACTTCTAGTTGTACACCTGTGAGATAGAATGACGCTCCTGTGGTTTGTGCTAGGCTTACAGTTCCAGCAATGCCTGACCTGTTTGCACTAGCGAGCCAACTTCCAGCAGAAGGAGCTTGAAATGTACTTCCGCTACCAAGATCAAAACGAACAAGTGTTCCAATTCGGTTGTCCGTATACCACGTGCCAGTTGTGTCACCGGGAATTATAATTGTTTTATATTCCCATGTATTCGCAGCATTGATCGTATATGTGAACGCACAGCAACGATCATTAGTGCTATTTGATAGAGCACCAGAATAAAGACCAGTAACGCTTGAGCGCGTCCAAAAAGATAGCGTCAACGGTAATGCGTTAGCTGTTCCTTGATTTGTATCTGCGATATTGTATGCCTCAACAGCTTGCTGAATAATATAAGCATCGCCAGAATTGCGCGTTCCCGCTGTTCCGACAACCCACGACAACGAAGATGTAAAATTAGCGGGGGCAACGGTTGAAATCTGACGAGTTATAGAACCTGTATTGAAGGCATATGTTTGCCAACGATCTACCGGAAATCCAGTAGTAGCAACAGCGTTTCCACGCTGGTCAATCCGCATGTCACCGTTGATGATGCGGTTACGGAACGCAAACCCAGTGCCAGCCGCAGAGGCCAGATTGACTGCGTTAGTCATTTTAGACCTCCGCTAGTTGAGGCATCTCCGGCACAGGACGATCAGCCGCTGCGATAACCCAGCCTTGCGCGAAGGCCAGATCGACCATCTCGTCTTTCGAACCGGGGATCGGTGTGTTTGTCTCAAGGCATTTTTCTACGCAAAGCTTCACGATCTCGTCGATGGCAATGCGGCAGCGTTCGTGGACCGCGTTATCAATCCAGTCTTGCTGTGAGTAGGCAACGTAGCTGAGAGCCTTATCCTCAGCGTCCGAGAGAGTGATAGTGTAGTCAGTCATAGTTTTCTCCATTAGCCGACAAGAAAGCCAGTGAATTGATTATAACCAGCGTTGTACGCGCTATATGAACAGTTGGCCGTAACGTAATCGCCAGCAGCAAGGGGAATGACCGCTGCAATGGAAGCGCCCGACTCCGCGCTTGAAGGAACACCGCCCCAGCCAAGACCAGTGAAGCGCGATCCATTCTTAAATATAGAAACAGCTTGCGCTGTTGCGGAGACGCCGATTGTTGTCACAAAGAAATAGTAGTTACCGGCTACAGGTGCTGTGAAACGGTATGTCGAAGTGTTGAACGCGCTCCCAATGTTCACGGACGCATTATTGAAAGCGATGACACCCGCTGACTGCGTTGTTCCCGTAGCCGTTGCGCTAAATGCTGTTTGATTGGGGGAAAACACGCGGCCAGTTGTATCAACGTAAAACTGACCGGAGCCAACATTTAGTCCACCAGACGGCAACGCAAGCGCACCCGTCATCGTGTCACCAGTGCGCTTCACAGCGTCCGTATAGGTAATCATTGGGTAGCTGATGACTTCGATGGTATCGCCAACAGTCGCTGCGTTAAGCAGCACGATAGACGTTCCGTTTGTCGCGGTGAAATCACTTGTGTTCACCAGCTTCACGCCGTTGCGGTACACATCAATCGCGCCGACAACGTAGTTCATCGTGAACGTGGTCTGGCCCGCCGTTGCTGTAAAAACAGTGCGGTTAAACTGGTTGCCGGGAGTAAGAACCACCCAAGCGGTCCCGTTGTAAACGTAGGTGGGACCGCCCGAGATAGAATACGTCTGACCCGTTGTGGGAGACGAAGGGAAATCAAATGCCATCATTCGCCTCCTTTCAGTTGAGCGAGTTCTGACTTAACGGTGTCGAGTTCGGCCTTGAGTTCTTGGATAGCATCGACCATGTAAGGAATGAGCTTGCCGTAGTCGATGGTATAAAATGTGCCTAGCTCTTGGTTGAGCGTTGGCGTCTTGCCGGGGATTAATGGTGGAGCAGTTGTTTCTTTAACAATATTTGGAAGAATATTTATTGCCTCTTGGGCGATAAGACCAACATCAGAGTATGACCCATCGAGAGAAGCGTCTGTATTCGGCTTCCAATCAAAAGTCACAGCGCGAAGCTGTGTTATTTTATGTAAAGAATCCCCTAAATCGCTTATGTTTTGCTTTAGCCGCTCATCGGAACCTTGATATGTTCCCGAAATATATGCAGAGCCAGTTCCATAAAGCGCCCACGCATTTGCATATCCTAAAATGCCGTAATTTGAACCATTCTGGGCATAGCCAAGAACTCCACCATAGCCAGAATTTGTCGTCTGACCATACAACCCATAGTAGAGGCCATAAGACAGGACGCCATGGTTGTTAGCGGCTGTGAAACTACCCGCTATAGCCGTTTGACTATACCCAACAATTCCGTTTCCCGACCCAGAAGCATAACCGTAAATTGCTGAATTAGAACCGCTTGTTGTTACATATGCACCAGTAGTCCCATCAACGCGGAGTCTGTAGCCGCCAGATGTGGCTGTTCCAATAGAGACGTTGCCGCTTGAGTCGATGCGTGCGCGTTCTCCGCCACTTGTAGCAAATGCAACAGTGTTTGCGGCAGGGGAGAACATGCCGGTATTACCGTATGTTCCTGACGGATAAAAACCGTAAGCAACGCCAGAGACAGAACCGGGGCCAGCGTAAACGCTTCCATCTACGGAAAGCTTACCGCTGATTGCGCTTGTCCCAATCCCTACGTTGCCAGACGCATCCTTGTAAAACTGACCGGAGCCAATGTTGATAACACCAGTGCCGCCTGTCAGCGTTCCAGTGTATTCAAAGTTGCCCGATACAGTTCCACCCGTCAGCGGCAGATACTGACCAGCACCACCCGCGCTGAGATCGACCCACTGCGACGAGTTCGCATCCGTGTAGTAGACATACATGCGGCCATCAGCGGAGTTCCACCATAGATCACCAGCACCGGGGTTTGCAGGAGGCGTATCACCAATGGCAGCACCGCCACCAATGTTACCCCACGAAGAGCCAAAGCCCTCGAACTTACCCGTGGTCGTGTTGTAGCGGATGTAGCCCGCAGACGGAGAACCTTCGCGTTGGCCGGTCGTGCCCGCAGGCAAATAAGCGGACCCAGTCGCAGAAGTTTTCTGCACGTAGCCTGTGGTCAGACCGGAAATGTCCGCCGTTGAAAGCGTGACTGCGCCCGTGCGCCCTGCGACCGATGTCACATCCGCAGACAGTGTGCCCGCAGACAAAGTGATGCCCGTGCCGGGAGCAATCTCTTCCGTCGCGCCAGCGCCCGCAGTCGTGCGCCCCAGCAACCGATTGGTCGCTTGGGTCAAGACGTGTTCATCGTTCCAGTCAGACGGCTGGACAATCGTATTGTCCGGGCCGTCTGTCTTGGCAGACTGGAAAAGATGCTTGAGGGAGATTGCCATGCGGCCCGCCTATTAGGTGAGCGTGATGTCGAGGTCGCCGGTCGGGATGCGGAAAACGTCGCCCGATGAAATTGTTTTGCTGGAAGCGAGGTTACCGTAAGCCAGCAAGTTGCCGGATGTCAGCGCATCGAACACACCAACTGCCACGACCGTACCCCATGTGCCCGTAGCAACCGGCCATTCGACCGCAGAGGTGTTCGTGGCGAGGTTGCCAGAAACAGTGAACGCGCAGGTCTGACGTGCGTATGAACCACCAGATACTTCAGTGCCGCCGCCTGTGTCCGTGGGAGCCACAGTGTAGAGTGCGATATACAATGTCGCAGGTGCGGTGTAAGCAGTGCCACCGAAAACGTGGGCGAGAACTTTGTTCTCAAGATAATCGCTGAACGAACTCATCCGAATGTCCTCCGGGTCGCGTTAAGTTTGCCTTCTGGGAACTGCGCCCGTTCAGCTTCAAGTTGCATGGCTTCCATCGCTTGGCCCATTGCCGTGGCCCATAGCCCAACGCGCTCGTCATCTTTGAGGTAAGGAGCGGCCTGCATCAGCGACGTGTACAAGTATAGGTCCGGCGATTTAGTCAGCAGCCAGTTAGTTGGATTGCCGCCAGAAAGCGCAGGGATCTTGCCGTAATAGGTCAGTTCCAATGTGACTTCGCCGTTCGGCTGCGGAGCCAAACGGAAATTGCCGTCCACAATGGAATAGTAGCGTGAGGTATTCGAGAGATTAGGGTTGCCATTGAGTTCGTTCAGCCGCTGGATGGAAACAAACTCGCACTTGCCATGATAGTTCGTGGGCGAAGTAAGACGGAGTGAAATGGTCTGGAGATGGTCGGCGGGCACAGCGAAGTACCCGTCCGACACCGTTGCAGTGGCGACCTTGACCATCTGCGCCACACGCAATTCCCGGTTGAACCGGGCTTCGGACAAAGCAATGAAATCGGGCACGACCGCTGTCAGGTCAGCCCGGTTCAGCCAGTCTGCGATGGACGCTTGAAGGTCCGAATAGGTCGCTAGGGCCATTACACGTCCTCTAGGCAGGCTTCAGCATGATCGTGAGTATACTCGAAAATCCCGATATGCTTGACCTCTTTAGAGAGATCTTGGTCAATCAGGATCTTATTACCGTAGATGCGCGCCTGCTTACAAAAATGAATGTCTTCGCCGCTGAAGTTCCCGCTCTTGAGCGAATAACCGATATGGAACCACGGCTTAGGCATGGACTTTAGCACATCTGCGCGCACAAGGAAAACGCCCATTCCTACCGCGACTACCTCGCGCAGTCCGGTGTCCTCCGGCTTGGTATATACGCACTCCCACTTGCTTTCGATGAAGTCGAACGCAACCGTTTTAACCGGGATGCGACGGGTGGCGTAGTTTGCGGCCACGATGGGCACGTCATGGGCCAAAAGACGGTCCAACGTGTCCTTTGGGAAACGCATGTCCGTGTCGAGCCACAAAATCCAGTCAGCGCCGCTCACAATGGCCTGCTCGGCCAGTTCTTCGCGCTGATTGGCGATGAGAGTGCCCATACTGGTCAGGAACATTAGCTCGTCCCCATTGGGAAGGTGCTGGCTAGACCAATAGGCAGATAAACGGGCCAGATCGTAGGCAAACCCAGTGTTTACCATGTCCCGGCAAGGAAGAGCGATACAGACCTTCATACCGTACCTCCGCGCGTGCGGAAGATTTGGTTGGCTGGATCATTGAGCCACTTCTTCAAAGCGGCCTGATCGTTCAAGATGCCTTTTTTGATGAGGTCGTAGTAGACGGTCAGTGGGATCGACGCGACTTTTGCCATATCACCCCAGCGCGTCGGCGCATCATTGCGCGCCTGCTGGTTGGCTTCACCGATGTCATCCCAGTCTTGTTCCGTGATGATCGAAAACGTGTCATCCGAATGATCGTACTCGAATGTCCGTTTTATCCCCGTATAGGGGTCATAGCTTAGTAGCCTACGATCTACCATTGTGTCCTCTTTAGGAAGAAGGGGCGGCTCATGCCGCCCCTCCCAGAGATTACGACGTGGTCAAGTCAGCCGCAATACCGTGGGCCTTTTCGGTTTTCACCTTGAGGCCGTATTCCACGAGGATCATGCGCTTTTCGCTGTCGCCCGTCTTAGCAAGCGTCTCCGTGCGGAAGTTACGGAGATACGCAACTGCTGCGTATTCGGGGTCGAGGATGAAAGCGTCACGCTCACGCTGGAAGCGGTTCGCAACAACCGACACGTTGCCGAAATCCGACACGTAGATGTCAGCAGCGCCGATGATGACCGACGGCTTGGCACCCTGCACGTTGAAGCGGGTAGCGCCGATGCCAGCAAAGCCGGACACAACAGTCTTGTTGTGCGGACCGACCATGAGGATCTTCGGAGAACCGCCTTCAGTCCACACTTTCTTGATAACGTCCTTGAGGATCGTTTCAGTGAAAGTGCGCTGCGTGCCGTCCGTACGACCAGCGTTCGGATAGCCGTCGTTGGTCGAAGACATCGTCGGGTTTGCGCCGCCCGAACCGAAGTTCGTGTTGGTGCGGAGCCAAGCCGGGAGGCCAGCGGTCGTGCGAGCAGTCGTGGAGTTGCCCTGTGTTGCTGCCTGATTGCAGAGCAGGGTGGCTTCCATGTCGCGCTTCAGTTCCGAAGAAGCCTTAGCGAGCTGATAGGCCATTTCCGAACGCTTGCCTGCTTCGTTCACGGCTTCGACGGTGCCCGACGTAGCGATAACCTTACGCGAAATCTGCGTGTAGTTAGCAACGCGGTTCGTCATTGCGAGCGAATCAGCCGAAGCATCGTCGCCTTCGATCACGGCGTTCGTGGTCGAAGCAGCGGCGAGAGCGTCCGTCTGGTGTTCGAAGTAGGTGTTTTTCACCGTCTCACGACCGACGTTCGACATGAACGGCGTTTCTTCGGGAGAGATGTTGTAGATAACGTCCGCGAGATCTTCACGGACCGAACGGTACGCATCGTACCGATCAACGAGGTTGGTAGGCTGAGCCATTACGGCCTCCTTCAGAGCAGGGTTTCAAAGATGGACGCGGCATCTTGCACGCGGCCTGTTTTGGCGAGACGCTGTTTCGCGCGAGTGACTTCGGTCGCAGCACGTTTCGGAACGACGTTCGTCTGACCGCCTGCTGGCGCTGCCTTTGGCGCACCCGGTTGGGCTGCTGCGGGCTTGGGCTTGTTAGCCATCATCTGATCGTACTTCATGGCTTTATATAAAGCCGTTACAGCACGATG
>JAURLM010000115.1 GCA_030831265.1 Chloroflexota bacterium | reverse complement strand
CGGCGTAACCGCCTTTTGGCAGTCCGGCATGTGAAATCTCGCAGCGAACATCGAGTAATTGCAGGTCCTCGTCACGGACGAAGCAGTGATTCTTGCCGACCAGTCCGGTCACGTAGCCAGAGTCTTTCCAGATGCGGAACGCATGCACTTCGCCATCCGGCATCAGGGTTTCATTGCGCCGACATCCAGTCGAATGTGGATAGCGTGAAGTCATCACCGATGTCCGCGCAGGAACGCACAACGGGTGCGGGGTGATGGCCGCTTCGAATCTCACTCCCTGTTCCGCAAGTCTCTCCAGCGCTGGCGTCTCGATGCCGAATTCTGAGTACATGCGGAGGATGGACCATTTCATCTGGTCCGCCATGATGAACAAAATGTTCGGTCGTTTCATCATCGGCTGAGTCTACTCGCCACCGCACATGTCGAATGCCAGTGACAACATGCACTTCGTCCCGCTTATCAACGACGCTATCCCAACTGACTCGTTGGTTCCATGCGCCATGGCGAGCATGGGATCATCATCCGGGTGTGACCCTGTGAATCCGTACGTCACGATGCCGAGGTTCCGGGTGAAGCGGGAATCCGTGAAGCCGTTGCTGATTGCCGGGACCCACTGGATATCGTCACGCTGCACCGCAAGTGCCTGCGCTCGCTGGATCGCTTCAGCCAGTGGAGTTTCAAAATCGGATGAATTCGGCACTGACATGTAGTCGATGTCGTATTCCACGCCTTCTATGCCCGCCAACACATCATCGAGCTGCTTACGCACGTACTCCTCGGTCTGGAAGGGCAGGGTGCGCACATCACAGACCAGCTCAAACGTCTCAGGCACGCTGTTTGACTTGATGCCGCCGTGAATCATCGTAGGCGTCAGCACCATGCGGGAAAGCGCACGCAGCAGCGATGCCAGCCGCGGGCTTTTTTCCTGCGCTTCGGCCAGCACCGCCTCGATGGTCTGCGGAGTCGGGCGCTGTTCGATGGTGAACTTGCCCAGGTGGTCGAATATCGGTAGCGAAGTATCGCGTTCTGCTTCGTAGGTCTCAATCGAACCCAGTGCCTTTGCCAGGGCGTAGCTGGCGTTGCGGCCAGTCCACGGCACAGAGGCGTGAGTGCTCTCACCCCGGAACGTGATCTTCACCTCCATGCGGCCCTTTTCACCGGTGCCGAGCAGGTACGAGAGCGTGTTGCCGATTTCCACTGGAGTTCCGCCACCTTCGTTCACCGCAAAATCTGCCTCCAGTGATTCCGGGTGATTGTCTGCCAGCCATCCAAAACCCCACCGACCGCCATGCTCTTCGTCAGCTCCGCTCACAAAACGCAGGCTGTGCTTGAGCCTGACGTTGTTCCGTTTGAGAATCGCCATCGCCATCATCTGGCAGGTGAGCAAGGCCTTACAGTCGTTAGCACCGCGGCCATAAATTCGCCCGCCCTCGATGGTTGCTGAGAACGGCTCGAACCGCCACTTGTCATAATTTTCGACCGGCACGACGTCTGTGTGAGACATGAACATCAGCCGCGCCCGCGGATTTTCACCGGGATAGACGGAGATTATGTTGCCGCGGTTCGGATCACGAGCCAGAACCTGTGAATCGAGTCCCTCTTTCGCAAACCACTCGCCAATGAAGTCGGTTACCTTCGTTTCATCACCGGTCGGCATGTATCCGGTGTTTACTGACGGGATGCGCACCAGAGCCTGTTCAAGCTCCACGATCTCCTGTGTCAGACCGTCAACCTGGTCCAGCATTTCCTGAAGGTTCGCCATCTTTTTGCTCCGGTGAACTGACAGGCGCGGGTAGTCTTTCCGCACCTGTGCGCTATTTCTGATTACCGGCGCAGTCTACCCGCTTGAGAGGGCGCAGCGGTGGTCAGGCGGCAGGAGTTTCCGGTCGACGTCGGCGAGTTGGAATGTAGCGGCCACCGAGCACCCGCACGTATGTCAGGAACAGCACGATGGTTCCGACGGCTGCATACATTCCCATCATCCACCGAGAACCACTGTCTGTGCCGGACATGATGCCGTGCAACGTTCCGAGGCCGAAAACGGCGAAGCTGGTGTAGTGCAGCATCCGCCAGACTTTTGGCCCACCGATCTGTTTCTTCATATAGAAACTCAGAGTGACCACCAGCATCAGGTATCCGCTGATGACTCCCAGCGCAACCTCGACTGGACGATACTCCGATAGGAATGGAACCGATAGCTGCCGGAAGGTGTAGCTGATGTACTGGTCGAACATCAGTACGAGGCCACGTACAGCGACGGCCGCAAGACCGACGAAACTGAGCACCTTGTGCAGTTCCAACAACGGAGGCGGTTTCACCCATTTGAACAGGATGCGTGAACTGGTGAGCAGGCCGGTTATTGTCGATAGTCCGAGCAGCAGGTAGGCGGTGATCCCGGCGGACCTGCTTGCGAACTAACACAGATTGCCTGGCTCATAACCACCGGGACGCAGCACCGTGTGACACCGTTGTTAATCTGGAATCTCCGGTTCGTTCAACGTATCTGGCGAAAGACGCTCTGCCTTCATATAGGTGTGAATCAAGGCCGACGGATACCATCGGCAATGCACTTTCGTTTCGCTACGCACACCATTTCTACCGGTTTTGTCTCTCCAGTTGTTCACCAAGATTTCATCCCGTTTGGCTCGATCGAATCACAGCCGCAATCTCCGCATCCTGATTGCCATAACAGCGTTGCTTGTCTTCAGCGCGTGCAGCAATGGGACACCTGAATCCGCATCCATCCTCTTCACGTCCTCGACGATCAATTCCGTCGATTCAGTATATAGCGGAACAGACATATTCATCGTTCGTAGTGCAGATTCCACCCCGACACGACTGACGACGGCGGGTAATGATGACCTTTCACCTGAATGGTCACCCAACAGGTCCCGAATAGCTTTCCTTTCGCAACGCAACGGTGGTTTCGATATCTGGATTACAGATCCTGAAGGCAATGACAAGCGACAGGTGTTTGTTGGCCTGGGTGAAACGACTCGATTTGAATGGGCACCAGATTCCACTCGTATCGCTTACGAGGTGCAAAGTGGCGGCTACCGGCAAATCTACGTTGGAGATGTGGAAACAGGGGATTCGTCTGCTATCACGTCACCGGTCGAAACCGCATCGCTTGGAAGCTGGTCGCCAGATGGTGAATGGCTCGTCTACACGCTGGTTGCGAAGAACCGCTCTGGCGTCTACAAAGTGAACCCGGATGGGGTTAACGAGATAGAAGTTTCCGCGACCGTCGGATTCAATCCGCAATGGTCTCCAAATGGCCGTTGGATCGTATTTGGTGCGGACGACGATGGCGCGGAGAATATTTACGCCGTCCCGTCCGGTGGTGGGGACGAGACGAACCTGACGCCAAATGCGGGGAATAACACGGCAGTTGACTGGTCACCGGATGGCGAGCGGATTGTGTTCGTGTCTGACCGCGACGGTAATCCTGAGATCTACGTCATAGAGGTCAGCGGTCGCAACGAAAAGCGACTGACCAGTAACCGAAGCAAGGATCTTGCACCTTCATGGTCACGCAAGACAAACCGCATTGCGTTCATGTCTGACGTGGACGGGGATTTTGACCTGTTTACAATGCGGCCGGATGGCTCCGACCAGCGCCGCGTTACCTCTGATGAGAGAGATATCGTCGACCTGGACTGGTAGCTCATCCGGCCCCAAATTAACGGTCTGGATTGATCTGGACTAGGCGTCGGTTGATTCGCTCGCCGGTGCTGCCGGTGCAGGCTCAGCCGCCGGCGTACTATCCCCGACATTTCCATTGGAACTGCTCGCCGGAGTGCGGAGAGCTGGCGGCCGAGGCTTGCTCGTACCGTTTCCATTGGTTCCTGCAGGTGCTGCGATGGCCGCTGTTCCACCAACCTTGCGGCGTGATGGAGTCCTGCGGATATTGGGTCGTGATGACTCGGCAGGTGCTTCCGGCTCCCGGGTTGCAGGTGCGCTTGCCGTTGCCGGTGTCGCTGCTGGTGAGGACTCAGTCCGCGTCTCAGATGCGCTTGAAGTGGACCTGCTATCGCTCGACGATGACCTGGAGGTCGACCGTCGACCTGACCGCGCTGGCCTGCGTGAAGATGAATGCTTTGTTGCGGCTTTCGTTGCCGCCTTGTCTTCACCATTTGGTGAAGCCGCTTCGTCGGAAACTTCTGGCCTTCGTGCAGCAACCGATCGCTGCTTCTGCTGAGCCCGCGTCATCCACAGGCCGGTGAAGAACGTCTTTGTCAGCTTGATGTGCACATCTGCGACGCGCGCCGCTTCTGATGAAATGTTCGTGTCGAACGCGGCTACTTCCACGTGCTTGCCAACGTCTTTGGCAGCCTGCAGGGCAGGGAAGAAGTCTGCATCACCTGAAACAATGATTGCCGTGTCGTACTGGTCACGATAAGCGCGAGTCACGAGGTCAACAGCCAGCATCACGTCGACGCCTTTTTCGACCATCGTCCCGCCGCGCTGCTTCCAGATACCGAGTTTTACCTCGAGGTATGGAGTGTCGTACAGGGATGAAAGGAACCTGTCCTGTTCGGACACGTTGCTTCCACCTTCAAATGCTTCCTGTCGAATGTTGTAGTAGTAGACACGTCGAAGGTCTCGGTCACCTGCCAGCTTCTGGGCGAATTTGTCGAACTGGAGGTCGTGGCGACCGCAGGTCTGGCCAAGTACATGGTAGAGATTGCTACCGTCAATAAAGACCATTACGCGTTCATCCGTCCGGGACGAAGGCCTGGTCG
>JAURLM010000114.1 GCA_030831265.1 Chloroflexota bacterium | reverse complement strand
GGCGAATGTGCATCCGAAAACGACACTATCGCCCGCCCTCCAATGTCACTCACACCCCAGTTCATGAAAGGATCACTGGACAGCCCGGTTTCGATAGCCGGCACACGGTCAGTGTGCGCACCAAAGCAGTCTTCCAGCCTGTCGAAACCTGATTTTGAGCCGTACACGCCGTACCACGGTGTCCACACATGCGCCGGGAACAACACGCAACGCGGATCCGCATCGAGTGCAAGCGAATAAAGGTCTTCCGCAGACAGCTTTATCATTGGCCGGCCATCCGACTCCAACCGCTGATAACGCGCGAGTGCATCACTGATGCGATCAGCAGCTTCAAACGATGGAGCCATCAGCAGCAAGTGCACGCGCCGCGAGTGAGAACCTGCGTCACCTTCTCGTGGCCACCGCCAGATGCAGGCAATCTCCGTTACAAGGATGAAGCGCGGGCCATGCGCACTGTCCACAGCGCTGAAAACGCCTTCACCAGCCGGTTCAAGCGCTTCACGCATCTCAGTGCGCCACACCGGGTGAGTGAAGTCCGGTGCGGCAACCACGTCAATGCCCTTCCACGCGGCAGTCTCAGAAAGCGTGCTGATGTTCAACTGCGGGCTAGTCGCCATCGAAAACCGCGAATGCAGGTGCAGATCAACGACGAGCCGGTTACCTGTCATAAAGCAGCACTTTAACGTAGTAAATTAGATTGATGCGTATCTGGGACGTCGAACCTGAAATCCTCTGTCGCTCCCACCTGCTAGGTGAGCATCGGGAACTGCACGCCATCTGGTCCGTGCTCACCAATGGCAAGGCCGGATATGCAAAACACCCGGAGACCGTCCGCTGGCACGGGCGACTCGCAGCCCTTCACGAACGCCATGAAAAGTTGGTGCAAGAAATGACAGGGCGCGGCTACCGGCATAACAGCCCACTGGACTTAGCACTTGCGACGGGCGAACGTGTCCAGTCAACATACGTGGACACGCTCGACCGTCAACGCGAACTGCTCAAAGCCAAAGGGTGTGACTGCAGGGTCTAGTCAAAGCGTCAGTGCTCTACTTCAGCGACTTCGCGATCGCCTCGCACGCCTGCATGTAGATGGTGGCGTCAACGTTGATTGACAGGTACTGCACGCCCAGGTCAATGAGCCACTTGCCCATCTCAACGTCCTTTGCGTAGGAACCAACCGCCCTGCCCTGTGCGCGTGCCTTACCGGCCGCCTCTTTCAACGCAGCCTCAACCTTCGGGCTGCGAACCTGCCCCGGCAGACCAAGCGATTGCGAAATGTCGTACGGGCCGAGGAACAGCACATCGATGCCATCGACTGTCATGATCTCGTCAAGGTTGTTCAGGCCGCGCTGACCTTCGATGTGAACTACGACCATCGTCTCGTCGTTCTGCTTGTCGGTGTGCCCAGCTCCCTGGTTGACGTAGTAGTCACCGGCGCGGGTGAACACGGACATACCGCGCTGGCCCATCGGGGAATACTTGGCTGCGTGAATCACGCGCCTGGCATCATCAACGTTGTTGATCTGCGGAACCTGCACGCCATCAGCACCAATATCCAGCGAACGCAGGATCAGCCGCTCGTCGTTGTCGCCGACACGGATGATCGGTGCAACACCGCTGCCCTGAGCCGCGATGACCAGGTCAGTGGCCGACTCCTGTGAAATGGGGCCGTGCTCGGTGTCAATGATGCAGAAGTCCATGCCAGCGTAACCAAGGGTGTCGACCAGCGGCACCGAAGGGATGATGACGAACGGCCCCACGACCACCTCGCCTGCCTGCAATCGTTTCTTCAATTTGCCAAGCTGTGGCATTGCTCTCTCCCGTAACGGTGTGCGCTTTTCGCTGGTATCCAAGTAGGCCGGCCCGTGATGAACCGAAAAGATTTGGCCGACGCCCAAGTTTATACGCAGACGCCGGTTGTGGGAGCGTGCTTGTCTGTTTCCGGGAGAACAGTATCCTCACAGCATGGCATCAGCACGTTTTGTCTTTCTCGGCACCGGCACTTCCGAACGCGTCCCGCGCGTTACATGCCTCGCGAAGCGTGATCCTACCTGCGCGGTTTGCATTGACTCACAGCGACCCGGCTCGAAGAATTACCGGCGCAACACATCGCTGATGGTTCAAACGGCAAACGCAGATGGCCAGCCAGTGAACATTGTCATTGACGCCGGAAAATCGTTCTACGAGGCGTGCCTGGACTGGTTCCCGAAGTACGACGCACACAGTCTCGATGCAGTGGTCATAACCCACGCCCACGCAGACGCCATCGCCGGGCTGGACGACCTGCGAGACTGGACGAACAACGCCCGTGAAAGCATTCCCGTCTACGTCCGCTCACAGGACATGCCAACTATTTCACTGACGCATTTCTACCTTGTCGACAGGTCAAAGGGAACCAGCGCAGGCGGAATCGCAAAGCTGGATTTCATCGAAACTGAAAATCAGCCGTTCGACGTTTACGGTGTGAAGTTCACACCACTGAATGTGCAGCATGGCCGTAACGTTACCTCGAACGGCTACCGCATCGGAGACGTCTGCTACATACCAGACGCCTCAACGATTCCACCGGCTACCCGCGCGCTCATGGACGGATGCCGCGTGCTGATACTGGATGCACTCAGGCCCGGCCGCACGCACGGCTCTCACCTGACGCTTGAGCAGGCGGTGAACGTTGCGATGGACGTCCGAGCAGAGAAGACACTGCTGACTGACATGGCACATGACATCGACCACGAACCGGTCAACGCAGAACTGGCAAAGCTCGGGCCGTCGCACGGGCTGGACATCCAGCTAGCCTACGACGGCCTTTCTTTTGAGGCAGAGAT
>JAURLM010000113.1 GCA_030831265.1 Chloroflexota bacterium | reverse complement strand
CGTGGATGTTCATGTTGTAGTGCGGACCACTTGGGAATCCGTTGCTCCACTCCACAACCTGCTGTGGCTTTGCGGCTGAAGCTGTACCGCTGGATGCCACTACCAGGGTCGAGGCCACCGCGGCAACCAGCAAGACTGCCATGATTGGCCTGGCTATGACGAGGCCGGTAAAAGTGCCCATATCGAATTCTCCTGAACTTGTTGACAGTCGCCGCGTCGCTTTGTACGGGTATGGAGATTCCATTCTCGGCACGTGGGAGTTTGCCACAGGTGTTTCCACGGATTGAGTCACGAAAGCAGGGTGCAGGCGAAAGTACCGGTCAACGTTTAGGACATTCATCTATGCCTGTAAGTTTTTAGGCAGCAGCCCTGTTGCCATCCGTCCTGTTGATAAACCAGCAGAGGTGTATGTCCCTGGCCGGCCATCATGGAGCGGCGCTGCCAACCCGTGAACCTCCGGTAGAGATCACGATGTGGACCAACGTGCGACCATGAATTCCACGGCTATCAACCCCGGCGCGGGGCGAGGCGGTCCGACGTGTCCAGGATGAAGGTGGCTGGCCCTGCGTTTTCTAGCGATACGTTCATCATCGCTCCAAAAACACCGGTTTCCACCGGGGTACCGCTGGCGCGAAAAGCTGCAATGACGCGGTCGAACATGGGTTGCGAGATATCTGGTGGCGCGGCGTCTGTGAAGCCGGGTCTGCGGCCCTTGCGCGTTGATGCATAGAGCGTGAACTGGCTGACAAGCAGGACGCTGCCATTGACGTCGATCACTGAGCGGTCAAAGCCGGAATCACCGTTCTCCGCAGGGAAGATGCGGAGATTGACGGTTTTTTCGACGAGGTAGGAGATATCTTCGTCTGTGTCCTCGTGCGTGATACCGACGAGGACTAACAATCCAGTGGCGATCTTGCCGACAACCTGGTCGTCCACCACAACTGAGGCGTGGTGGACTCTCTGAATGACGGCCTTCATTGGGCTTGGCTCATCATTCGGCGCTTATTCGCTCTTGGCGGCGCTTGAAGATGGCTTGGATTCACTGGACTTCGCAGTCGTGCTGCTAGAGCTTGAGTCACTGCTGCTGTCGCTACTGGAAGAACTACTACTGCTGCTCGATCCATTTGATGTTGAGCTGCTGCTGTTCTTGTAGTCGGTGGTGTAAAAGCCGGAACCCTTGTAGATGACGTGGGGAATAGACATCTGCCGTTGGGACTTGCTGCCGTCTTCAGGGCAGATGGCACCGGGTTCGTCGTTGAAGCTCTGCGTGACCTCAAATACGTGGCCATTCGCCTCGCACTTGTAGTCATATCTCGGCATATCTGCACACTCCATACGCGAAAACGCGAGGGTTAGCACTCGCGTCTGTCATTTGCCAGACTGATAGTCATTCTACAGCAAGGTGAGTGTTGGCATACCACCGTGTCGGGTCGATGTGACCTGGCCGATAGTGATACGCGGTGAACCAGCTAATTCAGCCCGTGGACAGCGACTCCAGCAAGTACACAGGACGCACCGTTTCACGTAGCAATCCCAATTCTTGCGTCGTATGAAGGCGGTTTATTCCAGTGGTCACAATAGCCGAGGGTATTCCGTATGCGTTCGCACCTGCGATGTCCGTCTCAAGCTGGTCGCCAATCATGACGAACGATGCTCCTGCACCGGATTCCGAGGAACGCCGGACCGCTTCGTCGAATATAGGAGCGAACGGTTTTCCGAGGCGTGTGAACCGGTATGCGGGATCATCGCCGAACAGTCTTACCAGGGCTGATTCGAGCATGTCTACGAGTGCGGCCGCTGCGAACGAGTAGGCGCGCTCGCCGCTCGGGTAGATGATGTCCGGGTTTGGCAGCAAGAGCTTGAACGACTCCCCGGCCAGTATCTTGCGATTCAGCGTGGTGACGAGGTCGTTCATGCTTGTTCGCCAATCATAACCAGCGTCATCTGCGAGTACGAACACGTCGGCATCTTCAAGCTGCGCATGTGGCAGTATGTCCGCCCCGCCTTCGGCTACATGTTCGTAGGCATCGGGACTGCCGAAAACTACTGTTGGTGCGCCCACGAGGTTGTTGTTCCTGAAGAAGCGTGGGATAAGGCAGCCGGAGTTGATGATCCGATGTTCCGGGACGGGCACTCCCTGTTCGATGAATTTTCCTGCGCGAGACGGAATGGAGCGGGATGCGTCATTGGTGACGATGTAATAGCTCTTTCCTGTCGACTCCAGCCAGTCGATTAGCTCCCGCGCACCGGTCAGGCCATATGCCTCGTCGACGAGCACGCCATAGGAGTCGAACAGGAGCGTGTCATAACGTTCGGCCAGTTGCCGGATGGTGGTGAGTTCTGTCATGTGTTGGGATATCGCTCAGGCTAGCCGGTCGTTGCACGCTCGAAGCCGTGCTCCCATGCGTCAGCTGCTTTGGTAAGAGGAACAGAGGCTTCCCCGAAAGTTAACCGGTCACCGCCGACCGATCCAATAACGCTCACGGGTACATCCAGTTCTGTGGCCATCGCTTTAAGGTGAGCGAGTTCACTCTCTGGCAGGCTGACCACGATCCGTGACTGTCCTTCACCGAACAGCGCTGCGTCCCAGCGGTCGGGCAGGGCGGATGTGACCGATGCACCCAGTCCACCTGTGATTGCGGATTCAGCTACGCTCACGGCAAGACCACCGTCTGAGCAGTCATGTGCAGAACTCACCAGTCCTGCACGGACAAGGTTGCGGCACAGTTGCTGAACCCGAACTTCGAGATTGAGATCCATACTAGGCAGGCCAGTCGCCACATCATGGAACACAGAATTGAACTCACTTCCGGCCAGCGTACCGGGGCCGTCCCACGGTGCAGATCGGCCGAGCAAGACGATGGCGTCACCCTGCTGCCTGAAAGCTATCTTTGCGTGTTTGGTGGCGTCTTCCAGGAGGCCAAGCGCACCGATGATCGGTGTCGGATAGATGGCTTTGCCGGCAGATTCGTTATAAAGGCTGGCATTGCCGCTGACGACCGGGATGCCAAAAGCGTTTGCCGCTTCAGTGATGCCTTCGATTGATTCAACGAGCTGGTACTGGACGCTGGCGGTTTCGGGGTCTCCGAAATTCAGGCCGTCAGTGAGGGCCAGTGGTTCGGCTCCCACGCAAGCCAGGTTACGGCACGCCTCGGCAACAGCGATCTGTGCGCCTGTGCGCGGATCGAGGTGGCAAAGTCGACCATTGCAGTCAGTGGTAACTGCTATCGCTCGTGATGTCCCCTTGAGGCGGAGCACGGCAGCGTCGCCACCCGGCTCAACGACCGTGTTGGTCTGCACATGATGGTCGTACTGACGGAAAACAGGCCGCTTCGACGCTATGTTTGGTGAGGCCAGCATTTTCAGCAGGGCATCAGCGGGGCTGACAGGTGGGAGTCCCGGTGCAGCCGGGTCGGTAGCCTGTAACTTCGCCAGCCATTCTGGTTTCGGGGCCGTAAAGGCGTACTCCGGTGCGCTGGTCAGTGGTTCAATTGGAGTTTCGCTGACAGGCGTTTCTCCATCGTAAATCTCGACCTCCGCGCCAGCATGGAAGTGACCGATGACGGTCGCGTCGAGATCCCATTTCTCGAACAATGCTTCGATTTCTGGAACAGCGTGTTCCTCGACGGCAAGCAACATCCGCTCCTGAGATTCCGAGAGCATGACTTCATATGGCGTCATGCCTTCTTCACGTCTCGGCACGCGTGATACATCGAGTCGCAACGCCATACCGGAGCGTTCAGCCATCTCTATTGCAGCGGATGTCAGACCTGCGGCTCCACAGTCTTGCATACCGTTGACGCCGGGGACATTGATCGCTTCGAGACAGGCTTCGATGAGCACTTTTTCCAGGAACGGGTTGCCGACCTGCACCGCTGAACGCATCTCTGCCTGCTCTTCAAATGTGCGGGATGCCAGGCCGGATGCGCCGTGAATGCCGTCACGACCGGTGTCGGCACCGACGAGCACCAGCAGGTCGCCGGGCTTCTTCGCTGTGGCACTGACGATGTTTGCGTTTTCGATCAGCCCAACGCACATGGCATTGACCAATGGGTTCCCTGTGTACGACTTGTCGAACCAGGTTTCTCCGCCGACATTGGGAACACCGATGCAGTTGCCGTACCAGGAGATGCCGCCCACGACGCCGTGAACCAGGAACTGCACGCGGGCGTTGTCCTGCGGCATACCAAAGCGGAGAGAATCGAGCAGGGCGATTGGCCGCGCTCCCATTGCGAAGATATCGCGAACGATGCCACCGACACCGGTCGCCGCGCCCTGCAGCGGCTCGACAGCGGAAGGATGGTTGTGCGACTCGATTTTCATGGCGATGGCGAAGCCGTCACCGATGTCGATTACGCCGGCGTTTTCCGCTCCGGGGGCAACGAGGAGTCGGTTTGATTCACCCGGCAGGCGGCGCAGCAGCGGCTTGGTGTGTTTGTAGCCGCAGTGCTCGCTCCAGAGCGCCCCGAACAACCCCAGTTCAAGATTTCCGGGCTCGCGCCCGAGGCGATCTACGATGGCCTCGTACTCAGCGCGACTCAGCGCGATTTCGTCGAGAGTTTCCTGCGAAACGGGCAAGTGTGCTGTCTCCTCGGCGACTGGCCGACAACCGCGCTGATCCGAGAACGGCGCGCGAATCCTGCTTTTGAAACCGTGAGGTTCAAGAGTAACCGACTACCCGCCCTAACGCGCTACTAATCCAGGCTGAACGGCGGGTACTGGTCAGTGATCAGTAGCGAGTACAGAGTTTCCCTGGCTGTCCAGCGGTTGATGCCAACCAACAACTTGAACATCTGCGGGTGGGGCTTTCCAAAGATGACCACGTAGATGATGTGGATGAACATCACTATTGACGAGACAAATCCAAGTACTCCTACGATGATCCAGTGAGGAATCGCAAGTATCCACCGGAAGAACGTCGTCAGCCGGTTCGCACTGGGATCGAATTCTGCCGTCAATCGCATCGGGTAGTCATCCGGATCGTCCATTGAGAACGGCGGGTACCTGTCCGTCATATGAGCGGAATAGGCGTTCACCCGCATTAACCATCGATTCACACCAAGGGTGAAGTCGAACAGGCCGCGTGGCCGTTTCCCTGTGATAAGGATTGCTATCCACATGAAAAACGAGACGAAGTAGGAGACGAATCCCAGCACCCACAGGACGATCAAATGGGGAATTATCAGTAGGCCTTTGAACAGCCACATCCACCTGCTTAACGAAGCAGGTTCATCCAGCGAGTACGTCACCGGGTATCCCGAAGCTTGGACAGCCATTTCTTACCTCCGTACAGTTCAGACTGGTTGTCGCAGGGCGCGACGCCGGTATTCTATACCGTTTGTTGAAAAGCGTCCTGACTAACTACGAATTGCTGCG
>JAURLM010000112.1 GCA_030831265.1 Chloroflexota bacterium | reverse complement strand
GTGAAATCCCTTATCGCCCGTGAATCACAAAGTTCTACAGGAAAATCACGAATTTGTCGCAATCAGAGTTCTCTGGTCGGCTTACCGAACTGGCCTCCTGCGCCGGTTGAGCCGGTAAGCTCTCACAGAGCGAACTGGCCAGGGTTCTGAGCCAGCTGCCTCCGCCAACCTACCGGGATCCCAATGTCCTGGCGGGTTTTGAGTCCGTTGATGACGCCGCTGTCTACCGGATATCGGATGAACTCGCGCTTGTTTTAACTGTGGACTTCTTCCCGCCAATCGTCGATGACCCGTTCCACTACGGTGAAATTGCCGTCGCCAATGCGCTCTCCGATGTGTACGCAACCGGTGGACGTCCTGTGACCGCACTGAACATTGCCGCGTTCCCGAGGAAACTACCGCCTGAAGTCGTGGCACGCGTTCTCGAAGGCGGCCAGTCGAAGGCTTCCGAGGCTGAAGTTTCTATTGTTGGTGGGCACACTGTGGATGACGTCGAGCCGAAGTATGGGCTGGCGGTCACGGGGTTCGTTACTCCGGGTAAGCAGATAACGAACAGAAACGCAAAGCCGGGTGACGTCCTTGTACTGACGAAAGCGATTGGTACAGGAATTGTGACTACAGCAGGCAAAGCGGGAATTGCCAGTGCAGACGTGATGGCCGAGGCGATCACGTCGATGGCTATGTTGAACCGTGGCGCGTGTGAGGCCATGATCGAAGTCGGCGTAAATGCTGCGACTGACGTGACGGGCTTCGGACTGCTGGGACATCTGCACGGGATGCTGAAGGCGAGCGGCGTTTCGGCGAATGTGGAGATGGGGGCTGTGCCGGTGTTGCAGGGGGCGCTGGAACTGCTGGAACGAGGGGTCGCACCGGGCGGAACGCACCGCAACCTGGAATCTTTGACGAATCACATTTTGTGGGGTGACGGGATCAGCGAGATCGACCAGTTGCTTATTTGTGACGCGCAGACCTCCGGTGGAATGCTGATTGCGGTGTCAGAGGAGCGAGTGGGGCTGTTGCAGGAATCGTTGCTGACCCACGGTTGTCAGTACGCGGCGGTTATCGGTGTAATTGAAACTGGATCGCCCGGTCAGATTACAGTCACAAAGTGATGGCCTAGCCAGCTTCGGACTCAATCCATACTCGAATCCGGGTGGCTTCGTCGAGATCAGCCAGCGGTTCGTCACCTGCAAGTTCTTCTGCTCGTAAAACTCTGGAGCGCAATTCCACAGCCGCCGAATGCAGTGCGATCTCGGGGTCGATTCCCGCATCGCGTATCTCACGAGCAACCTGCATAAGCAGTTCTCCGGCTCGTTTTTCCGTGTGCGCGCTTGATTCGCCCTGTACCGGTGTGAAGACAGGTGAACGGTCATTGTCCGCAGGCCACGGCAGACCGGCTTTCATTGCCCTTCGCTGAACAGAACCTGAAAGTGCGAGTGCTGGTAGTGACGATGGCAGGCTTGCGACTATCGAGGTGCGACCACTTTCGGCGCGCTTCAGTTGGTCCCATCGTTCGACTACATCTTGCGGGTTGGTCAGTTGTTGGGCGCCTGCAAATACATGCGGGTGGCGTTGGATTAGCTTTTCGACCACCCTGCGGCAGGCTGATGCGGCATCGAAACGGCCTTCGCGATGGGCGATGTCAGCGTGGAATGCAATCTGCGTGAGGATGTCTCCAATTTCTTCTTCGATGCCTTCACTGTCACCGGAATCGATGGCATCCAGCAGTTCGTATGACTCTTCAAGCAGATATTGCCGGAGCGAGACGTGCGTCTGATCAGCGTCCCAGGGGCAACCGCCCGGGTTGCGGAGTCGTTCGACGATGGCTATCAGTTCGGCGAACGCATCACCGGCTTTGCTGGCGTTATCGGAAATTTCGCTCATGGAGTGCTCCAGGATACTGTGCGCTCTTCAAAACCTGAGCGCGCACAGTATCCTAACCAGTTATGCAGAACCCTGTTGTCCAATCACTTAATGATCGCTTTATTCCGCCAGTATCACGTCCCGTTGGTTTACGCGGTTGGGTAGTGGCGTTAGCTGCGACAGTGTTTGCTATCACTGTCCCCGTGTTCCTGATACTCGGGAACGTAGAGTACGTAACAAAGAGCGACTGGCTGTATTCGTATAACTGGTGGCGCAACGGGATTCCTGAACGAACGAACCTTCCCGTATCGCAACTTGATCGCGGTGCTGACCAGATAAAAGACTATTTCACCAATGATGCCGAGTTGCTTGACCTGATCGTTACCTTCCAGGGACAGGAGATTTCTCTCTACAAGGAGCGAGAAATCCTGCACATGGTGGATGTGAAGGCACTGATGAAGAGCGTATTCATGGTGGTCAGGGTGACGGGGCTGCTCGCGTTACTGATCGCCGCTGCCGGACTTATCTATTTCAAGAAGAATTTCTGGGAACTGCTGATGTTGACGCTTCGGTGGTCAGCGCTCGGGTCCGGGCTGTTGGTCGGTGTGTTCGCGATAGCGATAGTGGTCGACTTCAACTATGTGTTTGAGCAGTTCCATTTCTTGAGCTTTGCAAATGACCTGTGGTTGCTCGACCCGTACCGTGACTACCTGATAATCATGTTTCCGCAGCGGTTCTTCTTCGAGGCGACGGTGTTCATTGCCATTCTGTCAGTGTCGCAGTTCGCTCTATTGATGTTTGCGGTGAACCTTGTACGTAAACGTGTTGGCAGCAACGCCGTCGGTTAGTCGGGGTACGCTTCGGCGACCACCCGCTGATCCGATGCATAGGTGAGCTTGCTGCATGCTTCAGATGGCGTCATCCACTCAATGCCTGAGACCTCATCATCCGGCTTGAACTGGCCCTCGTGGACCAGGCGCATCCGGTAGAAGACCACTATCTTGGGCTGGTCGGAAACCAGGTAGGCGCCGGGCTGCACGATCTCCACGATCTCTCCCCGGCAGCCTGTTTCTTCGAGGACTTCGCGAATCGCCGCCTGCTCGATGGTCTCACCATTTTCAAGGTGGCCTTTCGGAAGCGTCCAGTCATCGTAGCGACCGCGGTGGACTACGGCGATCTGAAGTGATTTGCCGGCGCCACGTTCAAGCAAGCCGCCCGCGGTGATGTCGACTATTGTTGGCTCGGGCATGTTGTTCCTGTGTTACCGAGTCGATCCGTTCAGCACGAGATCACCCTTTGTCCGATTTGTCTCGCATGGCCCAGAAGACACGCTCTGGGCTCATTGGCAATTCTGTGATCCGCGCCCCGGTTGCGTCGTGCACTGCATTTGCAAGTGCAGCTGCTGGCGGGATGATCGGTGGCTCGCCGACACCTCGGATGCCGAATGGGCCGTCGTCTGCGGGAGTCTCCAGGATCACACACTCCATCATCGGCAGGTCCAACGCGGTTGGCATGCGGTAATCCAACAGACTGGAATTCCGCATCTGGCCGCGGTCATCGTAGACATACTCCTCATTCAGCGCCCATCCAATGCCCTGCGCTGCGCCACCGTGCATCTGTCCCTCCACCTGCGTGGGGTTCATCAAACGGCCAACGTCCTGGAACAATGTGTAGTCCAGTATCTGGATCTTGCCGGTGTCCGGATCGATTTCGACATCTGCAATGTTGAGTGCGTATCCGTTTGCTGGCCGCATCTTTGGGTCACTGGATGCGGTCGCTTCAATGGGGATCGCCTGTGCGTTGATGATCTTTGCAGCTTTCTTGAAGCTGATCTTGTTTTCCTGGTTGTCTCGAGCGAAAAAGTGACCTTTTTCGTACTCCACGAACTCTGCCTCTAAGTTGAACCGCGGGGCAAGTGCGTTACGCATGATGTCGATAACAGCCATTCCTGCCTTGTAGACGGCATCTGACTGCGTCCGGGTAACCTTGGAACCTGCGGAGGATCCGGTGAACGGAATGTTGTCCGTATCGGCCACGCGAACGGTCACCTCACTCGGTTCTATACCAAGCGTCTCTGCCGCAAGCTGCGATAGCCCCGTGCGTACGCCTGAGAGGTCCACAGAGCCCGTTGTCAGGGCTACGCGTCCATCTGGCTGCACCAGCATGCGAGAGCTTGCCTGGTCGACTCCGCACGGCCACCAGCCAATGCCCACTCCGCGGCCTGTCAGCCAGCCGTTCTTCGATTTCTTGATTGGCCGGGTGTACGCCGGGTGCGCTTTAGCTGCCTGGAGCATCTCTACGATGCCGATGCGCGTGTACTGGTTGTCATCGACGGTGTAGTCACCGGTCTTCGACGCATTCATGATGCGGAAGTCAATAGGTTCAATGTTCAACTTGCGCGCAAGTTCGTCCATCACCTGTTCGGTGCAGAACGACGAGACTGTTGCGCCGGGAGCGCGATATGCGGCGACCCGGGGCGTGTTTGTCACAACGTCGTAGCCGTCGACGCGGCTGTTTTCAGGCTGGTAGCACGCGAATACAGATTGGACGCCGCGCATGATCGGCGCACCGGGGAAGGCTCCCGCACCGTACACAAGCCGAGCCTGTGCCGCCTTTATTTTGCCTTCCTTTGTAGCACCCATCTTGACCGTTACGACAGCGGCTGCGCCGGGGCCTGTGGCTTTCAGCACCTCTTCCCGGTTGAGGACAATCTTGACTGGTCGGCCTGATTTGTGAGAGAGGATGGCCGCCACCGGTGTCACGCGGGGTATCGTCTTGGCACCGAACGCTCCACCTACTTCCAGTGGTGTGACGGTGATGTTCCCGGCAGCAACCTTCATCAGGTTAGCCAGGTTGCCGCGTACGGCAAACGAGCCCTGTGTGTTGGCCCAGACATCGATATGCCCGTTTTCCTGCCAGTAGACAGTCTCTGCCTCTGGCTCAAGGTAACCCTGGTGGACGATAGAGGTCTTAAAGGTGCGCTCGACAATAACGTCGGACTCTGCAAACCCCTTTTCGACATCGCCGCGTCCGACTTCCATGTGGGCAGAGATATTGCTTGGCCTATCACCGGTGCCGCTCAGGGAGCGTGCGACGAGGCCTTCATGTAGTAGCGGGGCATCTGCGGCCATAGCCTCAATAGGGTTGGTCACGGGATCAAGGACTTCGTACTCGACCTTCACCAGTCGAGCTGCTTCTGCAGCTATGTGTGCGTCAGTTGCGGCAACTGCGGCGACCGGGTGGCCTTCAAACAGCACCTTGCGTCGGGCCATCATCAGGTTGGCAAGGAACTGGATACCGATGTCCACCTCGCCAGTGTCGAGGTCGCCGCTGATGTCAGATGGGAAGTCGGCCGCCGTGCAGACAGCGTGGACTCCCGTGAGTTTTTCTGCTGCGGATGTGTCGATGCTGATGATCCGGGCGTGTGCATACGGCGAACGAACTATCTTGCCGTGAAGCGATCCGGGGAGCGTGAAATCAGCGCCGAACTTCGACCGTCCGGTCACTTTGTCAGCGCCGTCCACCTTTTCATAAGACTTGCCAAAACCTTCGAAGGTCAGGCCATCTGAGTTGGTGCGTCGAGGAGATCGAGAAGGTGTAGAGACCATGACTTTTCCCGGTTTCAGGTTGCTTCTGAGCGTTAGCGATGGTTTTTTTGACGATACTTGCTGGTGACCGTCAATTTACCAGATACGCTGGCATGTTTTTGCCGGTGCAGGAGACGTCTTATTTCTTCATGGGTTCCGAAAATTCTTCGTGCGGAGGTACGTCCTCGCCGACAACCCACATCCAGTAGTAGATGCCAACCGGCCCCATGAACTTGAACTGCTTGCGAATGTCTTCCATCAGCAGGTAGAAGTCTCCGAATGACCGCAAATAGTTGCGGAAGCCATCGTACTGCTCATCAAGCTCAATCATCTTGCGGGCGTTGTCAGTAATCGCAGCCAGTTTTCGCTTGTTCCGAATGACACGGGCATCGTCGCCAAGCTCAGCCAGCCTTTCCGGCCCGTACGAGGCGATAGCGGCGACCTGGAACTCGTCCAGCGCTTCCCGCGTGGTCGGCCACTTGGCTTCGACTACTTTCCACGACATTCTGCTCTGGAATACTGCCTTGGTCTGTATCTCAAGGTAGTCATCCAGCGATTTTGGCGTGATGCGGGGCGGTGCACCTTCTCCGGTGGGCATTTTTTCCTCCCTGGATTACAGCAAAGCGATCGTGGTCTACTGCTCGGCGTGCCATCCCGCTGGCAGCGGCCACTGGGTGATGCCGTCCTGCGGGAGGTATCCGATGATTTCTTTGGCGTGGGAGATGTCCCTGAAGCGAGTGAAGTTGTCAGAAACAGCATAGAAGATATTGAACATGACGCTTGGGGGCGCTTCGACGCACTTGCGAACCATCTGTGCAGCGTCACGATGGCTCAGGTAGACAGCGGCTTCGCGGGCATTTGCTGGCCTGTCTTCGATGCGGACTCTGCCGAGGCGAATACAGATGACCGATATACCGTGCTGTTCGGCAAAAGACCTGCCCAGCGATTCGCCGAACAACTTGGCCGCTCCATATGTGGTGTCAGGACGTGGCTGTTCAAGATGGGTGAGAAGCGGTCGTGGCTGAGGAATATCCGAAAGGCGTGCTTCGGTCATCGCAAGAAACGGCTCTTCATTCTCGTAAGCGTGGACGGTGGAGCCGGAACTGCCGAACACGATTCGCTTGACCCCGGCTTCACGCGCCGCTTCGAACACGTTGAACGTGCCCTGAACGTTGATATTCATTTGCTGTCGATCGTCGTTACCGAGGTATGCAGCCATGTGGACGACGGTATCTATTCCTGCGAACGCAGGGCGGATTGCATCAAGATCGGTGATATCAGCCGTGACGGTCTCAAACCCCTCAACAGGGCGTCGGTTCAACGCCCGTACGGTGTACGTTGAGGCCAGATCTCGCCCTGCGACACCGCCAATGATTCCACTCATGCCAGTTACGAGAATAGTTTTTCTGCTTTCAGGCATGGCTGCGCTCTCCGTATCCGTGTTGTGCTGAACTGTCCCTGGGAACGTAGCCAACTACGTCACGCGCGTGGCTCCAATCCCGGTAGTTGTTAGGGTTGTCGGACACGCTGAAGAAGATATCGAATCGCAGACTGGCCGGTGCTGAGACGCATAGTTCCAGCATCTGCATCATGTCCGCATGACTGCACCATACAGAGGCATTGCGAGCGTTGGCCGGGACGTCGGTGACCTCGACCTTTCCAACACGGATGCAGATGACAGAGAGCTCGTGCTGTTCGGAGTAAGCTCTGCCAATCGCCTCAGCCCATAGTTTTGTGACGGAATAGACGCCTCGCGGCCGTGGAGGGTCGTCCGTGGTGATCAGTTCGTAGTTAGTGGGAGGTTTCGCTGCCGGGTCTCCGCTCACCAGTGAGCGGTAGGGTTCGTCACGTTCATAGCCAGCACTTACTGCACCTGAACTGGCCATGATGAAGCGTTTAACACCAGCCTGTCGTGACGCTTCCAATACGTTGTACGTGCCAACGATGTTTGCCCGGTAGTGCACGTCAAACGGCTGGTCGCCGCGTGATCCTGCCATGTGAATCACCGTATCGATACCGTCGAACGCGGGGCGCATCATTTCGAAATCGGCGGTATCCGCGACTGTGTACGAAAACCCGTCGACTGGGCTTCGGCCGATGCCACTCACGGTGTAATTACGCGAAAAGTGACGTGCGGCAAGGCCACCGATGAGCCCGGACATGCCTGTGATGAGTATCTTTTCGGCCATGAGGTAACTTCAGTCCCACATCAGCGATGACTGTTTCGCCGTTGGTGGGAGAGATTACCAGATAGAGCCTGCTAGATTTCGCCTGACGTCAGTATGTATGTCAGCGGTGAACCTAGTGGCCGTCTGAGGAGCTACCGAGCCCGGACACACTAACCCGGTAACCGGGGTCTGCAGCCGGGTCAGCGTCTGTAATGACATCGGCTTTTCCGAGTAATTCCTGGCAATTCTCGCTCAGGTGGAGCAAGTGCAGCCGCTTGCCTGCGCGTTCGTAGCGGTGTGCCAGGGCTACGACAGCCTCGATGCCTGAGTGATCCCAGACCCTTGAATGCCGGAAGTCGATCACCACGTCTACCGGGTCGTGCACCGGGTGGAACAGTTCTCGGAATGACGTAACTGATGCAAAGAAAAGCTGCCCGTGCAGCGTGTAGACACGGCGGTCGGGGGTGCTGTCCCGGCTCTCTTCGATGTAGATGTGCCGGGCTGCGTTCCACGCAAAGACCAGTGCTGAGACGATCACACCGACGACTACAGCGATTGCGAGGTCTGTGATCACGGTGACTGCCGATACGAGGATCATGATTAGCGCGTCAGACACCGGAACTTTTCGGACGACTCGCAGACTGGACCAAGAGAACGTGCCTATGACCACGATGAACATGACGCCCACGAGTGCGGCGATTGGAATCCGCTCAATAAGCGATGACGCGAACAGGATGTAGGTCAGCAGCAGGAGTGCAGCGATGATTCCGGACAGTCTCATCCTTGCCCCAGACTTGATGTTGATCATGCTCTGGCCAATCATGGCGCAACCGCCCATGCCGCCGAAGAATCCGGTCACGATATTTGATGCGCCCTGTGCCATGCATTCGCGGTTGTTCTGGCCTTTGGTCTCTGTGATGCCGTCGATGAGCGAAAGTGTCAGCAGTGATTCGATGAGGCCTATAGCCGCAAGGATGAATGCAAAAGGAAGTACGATGCGGATAGTCTCAAAACTGAACGGAACGTCTGGAATGCCAAACGAAGGGAATTTACCGGAGATGCTGGAAAGATCACCCACAGTAGGGGTGTTTATGCCGCCAAAGATGACTACTGCAGAAACCACGAGGATTCCTGCGAGCGCTGCCGGGAACCGCTTGGTGAACCTTGGCAGTACGTAGATGACGGCCATCGTGACTGCGATAAGTCCTAGCATGACGGCTAGTTCGTTGAATGGGAGCCATGACTCGCCGCCATCGGGACCAGGTATCTTGAAGTTCTCAAGCTGCGCCAGGAAGATGACGATGGCAAGCCCGTTCACGAATCCGAGCATCACGGGATACGGAACCATGCGGATAAGTTGACCTTGCTTCAACGCACCAATCGCCACCTGGATGATGCCCATGACGATGACCGTGATGAACAGGTATTCGATGCCGTGGTCTTTGACGAGGGTGACCATCACGACTGCCAGTGCACCTGTTGCACCGGAGATCATGCCCGGCCGTCCGCCTGTAAGAGACGTGACCAGCCCCACGATGAAGGCTGCGTAGAGTCCCACCAGCGGTGGGACACCAGCTACGAACGCAAACGCCACCGCCTCCGGGACAAGGGCAAGTGAGACAGTAAGTCCGGCCAGGGCTTCTATTCGCACCCGGTCTAGTGAAGGCAGATTCGGCATCAATGCTCCGAAAAACGTGAAAAAAATTACAAACAGCTTCTATTTGTACACGTCATCGACTACCAATGGGTAGCGACACGATACGGATTTCTGCCGTCTCCAGGACATTCTTCTTGAATATGCTGATGAATCCGGTGCGCTGAACTGTTCAGCGTGGCCGCTGGATTCTGGCGCTAGGACAGTTCACCTGGTCGACCTTCGGCAAATCTTTCCAACTCACTCGACAGCAATGCATGTTCGGGTGCCTTGAGGCCGGGATCAGTTTCGAGCAAGTTCGTCGCCTCGTCACGGCAAATCTCAATCAGGTCGATATCGGCAGGGGTGGCGATTTGCATCAGTGCCCAGCCGCTTTGTCTTGTACCTGTGTAGTCGCCGGGGCCACGCATCTCAAGGTCTTTGTCTGCGAGAGCGAAACCGTTCGATGTCTCCTCAACCGTACGAAGGCGCGTTATTCCGTCTTCTGATGGTGAGTCGGACAGCAGATAGCAGGTTCCACGGTGTTGCCCACGGCCAACACGTCCTCGTAACTGGTGAAGCTGGGACAGCCCGAAGCGATCAGCGCTTTCAATCAGCATGATGGTGGCATTGGGGACATCGACACCTACTTCGATTACCGGTGTCGCAACCAGCACCTGCACTTCGTTGTTGCGGAACTTTTCCATCACAGCCTGTTTTTCGGCGATAGGCATCCGTCCGTGTAACAAACCGAGTTTGAGCCCTGCCAACGGCCCGGCAACGAGCCTTTCAAACTCCGGCACAGCAGCGCGGGCCTCGATGGCCTCCGAATCGTCGATTAGCGGGCATACCACAAACGCCTGTCGGCCTGCGGTGACTTCGCTTCTGATGTGCTGGTACGCCTGCTGCCTGGACATTTCATCTCGTACCCAGGATGTTTTCAGCGGACTGCGATTACGCGGCATTTGCTTGAGTACGGAAACGTCCAGGTCTCCGTACACCGTTAGCGCCAGGGTTCGCGGTATCGGAGTTGCTGACATCGCCAGCATATGCGGTCGAGGCTCGCGGCGAATTAGCGCAGCCCGCTGCTCAACCCCAAACCTGTGCTGCTCGTCAACTACTGCCAGTGCAAGGTCGGGGATATCTACAGTCTCCTGTAGAAGGGCATGTGTGCCGATGATGATGTCTATATCGCCTGATGCTATTTGCTGGTGCATCTTGGATTTCTGAGCCGCAGACTGACTGCCGGTGAGTAGCCCGATTGTTATCGGACCACCGGGATTCCACGGGGCCGATGCCTGCATGACCGTGGCTGGTAATAGGGGAGAGGTTTCAGCGCCAAGTTGGCGGGTTGTGCTGAGGAAATGTTGTTCGGCGAGAACCTCGGTCGGGGCAAGGAATACGCCCCGGAACCCGTTTGCTACACACGCAAGTATTGCGCTTAGAGCCACGATTGTTTTGCCGCTGCCAACCTCTCCCTGCAAGAGCCGAGCCATTGGCACACCGGTCGCCATGTCTTCGAGCAGCCCGGTCAACACGGACTGCTGGTCGTCAGTCAGGGTGAACTCCAGCCCTGCGAGGAACGAAGCAGCAATTTGCGCTCCGTTTTTGATTTGCGGAGAGTTGGCGCGTTCCAGCCATCGAACGCGATTGCGCAGCACCAGTAACTGGTTGAGAAGGAGTTCATCCAGCGCCAACCTGCGACGCCCCTTCTCTGCGTCCGACATTGCCGTCGGAAAGTGCATATCCGAGATTGCCTGTGTCACCGTGGGCATCTCAAGCCGGTTACGCATATCCGTGGGCAGCATATCTTTCACCAGGGGTAAACCGGCGTCCAAAGCGGCCCGTGTCGCTGTGCGCAGTGTGCGTTGGGGCAATCCATCAGTAGCCGGGTAGACCGGCAACAGGTTGCCTGCGTGCGTTGTGCCTGCGGTGTTTCTGCCAATCACCTCATATTCGGGATTTTCGAGTTGTGCTTGTCCGCGAAACTCACCCACCTTGCCGCTGAGGGCGATATCGGTTCCGGGCTTCAGTCGATCGACGAGGTACGGCTGGCCGAAGAAAGTGACGCTGAGTAACCCGGTGTTGTCGCTCACCAGTACTCTTGCTGCACCCGTGCGACCGATGTTGAGGTTTTCTGTCCTCACAACATGGCCGAGTACGGTTGTTTCCTGGCCGAGTTCAAGCAGTCCTATTTTTGTTGGCTTCGAGTAGTCGATGTGGCGCCGAGGGAACAACCACAACAGGTCTTTCAGGGTGTGGACATTCAGCTTCGTCAGCTTCCCGACGTTTGCGCGGCTTATGAATCCCAGTTCGGAGATTGGTGTCGATAGTGACTGTGGTGGAGGAGGCGCAGGACGAGTTGCAGCACGGGTGGTTCTTCGTTGCCGACTGCGCGCTGGCGTTGGTGAGCTTGACGGCGCGGCGTATGTGCAGGTCGGCGTCGCCGAGTTCGTCG
>JAURLM010000111.1 GCA_030831265.1 Chloroflexota bacterium | reverse complement strand
TTCCTGTTTTCAGTTGACGACCCCGGTGATTCTGACCGTGGTATCCCATCCGGTCAGCCAGACGGCACAACACTACGAGACATCACTGAGACGGCAGTAAGGCAGGTCGTGGGTGCAAGACCGATTGACGACGTTCTGACCACTGAAAAAGAACGTGTCCAGACGGACATCCTGCTCAAGATGATTGAACTCTCTAACGATTACCACACCGGTATCGAAGTACAGAGCGTGCTGTTACAGGACGTTAACCCACCGGCAGAGGTGCAGGCGTCTTTCGAAGACGTGGTCCGAGCACGAGAAGACCGTGAAACCAAGATCAACCAGGCACAGGCTTACGAAGCCGCTGAAATACCTAAAGCGGTTGGACAGGCGGCACGGATCGTTGAAGAGGCCCAGGGTTTCAAAGACGGTCGTATAGCCAAGGCACAGGGTGAAGCGGAAGGTTTCCTAGCCATCTTGGATGGCTACCGTCAATCACCAGACGTGACGCGCAGGAGGCTGTACCTGGAGGCGATGGAAGAGATACTCCCGGGCATCACTAAATACGTACTGGCAGAAAACAACAACGTATTGCCATTCTTGCCGCTCGAAGGTTCAACTACTACTCTGCCGACAGTATCAACGGCACCTGCGGGGGGCTCGTAATCATGGGCAGAATACTTGTTCCAATAGTAATCATAGTCATTGCCGCGCTGGTGGTTCTGCCCCAGATCTTCTTCACGGTTGACGAAACGCAACTAGCAATCGTCACCCGGTTTGGAGAGTTCCGACAGGCATACACAACGCCCGGATTGCGGACGAAAACGCCGTTCATCGACTCAGTCACCAAGTTTGACAAAAGGCTCTTGCGAGCGGATGCGCCATCCGCATCACTGCTGACGGCAGACAAGCGCAACTTGGTGATCGACTCATACGCCCGCTACAAGATCATCGACCCGCTGCTGTTCTACCAGCGACTTGGTAGTGAACTGGATGCAGCAAGCCGTGTTGCTGCAATCGTCAATTCCCAGGTACGAAGCGAAGTAGCGCTAGACCTGCAGACTGACATCATCTCCGAAACTCGTGAAGAAGTGATGAAACGAGTCACGATTGCAAGTAACCGCTCGGAAATCGAGCGAAGTGAAGCAGAAGCCTTCACAAATGGCCTGCGCAACCCGGAAGTCACGATTCTTCTGACGCCAATTCAGCAGGACCCGAACAACCCGCAACGCCCGCGGGCACCTACTTCGTCTGAACTCGAATTGTTGATCAATTCACCAAACCCACCTGAGCTAGAAGGGCTGAAAGTGACCTACTTCCAGCCGCAGATACGTGAGTTGGGAATTGAAATCGTTGACGTACGCATCAAGGGAGCAGACTTCCCACCGGACATCGCCAGCAGCGTCTACGACCGCATGAAGGCGGAACGAGAACGCATCGCCAGCGGACTGCGAGCAGAGGGTGAACAGCGTGATGCTGAGATCCGCGCTGACGTAGACCGGCAGGTCGAAGTCACGATGGAGACAGCGAACGGACGAGCCGCCATTCTGCGTGGTGAAGGTGAAGGTGAAGCGATCAAGATACTTGCAGAGGCCTTGCAACAGGATCCTGAATTCTATGAGTTCAGGCGAACCCTTGAGGCCTATGCAATCGCGCTGGACTCCAAGACAACGCTGTTGCTTGATGCCAACAGCGACTTCTTCAAGTTCCTGCAAGACCCGTTTGCAACCGCAACAAGTAGCGGGCAGTAAACGTCAAACAGTGGAATATGTGAATACGGCTCCGATAATTTCGGAGCCGTATTCACAAGAAAAACAAACGAGTATTGCTCACATATCCTGCCATTAGATTGCGCGTCAATTGGCATATGTCTAAGATAGGCCGAACCTTGAATAACCCCGGGAACTGATGGCAACAACCAACACCCACCTCGATCACGAAACGCGCCTGAACCAGATTCTCACTGCATCACGCGAGCTAATCGCATCAGGTGGAGTAGGGGCATTGACGATCCGCGCCATTGCCAGGAAGGTTGGGGTCACCGAAGCAGCCATCTACAGACACGTAGATAGCAAAGACCATGTGCTGGTGTTGCTGCTGGAAGATGTCCGCCAATCTGTGCTGGGGACCATTGAAGAGGCCACCGCACCGCATACCAGTGCCATCGACAAGCTTGAGCACGTTCTTCAGCATCACCTGTCGTTCATTGAGTCACGCCGTGGCATCTCATTCGTCGTTATTGCAGAAGCCGCACAGTTCCAGGAGCCAACTGTTCGGAGTGCAGGCCGCAAACTGGTTGAAGACTACCTGAACGTCGTAGAAGGCTTCATCCGCGAAGGTATTGAAAGCCGCGAGGTAAATCCTGCGATCAACCCTTCCGCTGCGGCCATGATTTTCTTTGGAATGGTCCAGGCATCAGTCACGCGTTGGCTGTTTGACTCATCCGCCCATCCCCTAACGGAGAACGTCCTGAGCCTGTGGAAACTGTACAGGGCTTCGCTTATGGCACCCGGCAGTGTAGAATCCGCCCCGAAAGCACAGTAATTCAACTGTCATCGAGGTAGTCCCTATGGCGCTGGTCACCATAGACGGCCACATTGGCGCAGGCGGAGGCCCACTGGGTCGGCGCGTCGCACGCATGATCGACCACGAATACGTGGATCGGCTGATTCTGCCGGACACCATCAAGGTTGAACAGGCAAACAGTGTTGCTCCTTCACGGCCTGACCGTATCTGGAATTTCATTGAAAAAGCCGTGCGCGGCATCGCTCTTGGCAATGCCGCCGGTGACCCGTACTTTGCCCAGGTGGAATTGCTGACCCACGCGCTGACATGGGACTCATCACCCGGTGCACCGATGGCTAAAACCAGTGACGAAGTTCCACATTCACTGCAATCACTCCTGGCAGGTGGACGCTCCATCCTTGTCCAGAGAGCGGGCGCAGTCATGCTCAGAGGCCACGAACAGGTTCTGAAGATCGGCATTTTCGCTTCGTGGGAAGACCGTGTGGCGCGGATTATGAATTCACAGGGATTCACACGCGAATCTGATGCTGAACGCGTCATAAGGCAGCAAGAGGCAGCGCAGACTGCATATTTTGAACGTGCTCACGGGGCTCACCCTGAAGACCGGAGCCTCTACGACATCTGCATCGATACATCCCTCGAACAGATCAACCTTGTCGCAATACGCATATCTCGTCTCGTGCGAACAGACTCTCCAGCAACGGCCTGAGTTCATCTGGTGGCAAGGTTCTCCAGCTGACACGGTGATATTCTGAAAGCAAGTTCACGTCGTTCGGAATATTCGCCCGACACTCAACGACCGGTAACGACATTTTTCTATCTGGAGTACACACGTGGCTGAACAGGCACCCGAACCAAGCATCACCGTGTTCGTCAAGGAATTGATGATCTCGCCGGTGCTCACAATCCGTATTGACGCAACGGTTGCCGAAGCAGCAAAGCAGATGCTACTCAACCGTGTGGGCTCTGTAGTGGTGGTTGACGAAAACGGCCACTACGCAGGGTTGATAACCGAACGCATGATGCTGCCTGAAGAATCTCTCATACCGTTCATGCGCGGCAAGGCGTTCAGAGTGCTTGGACGAGAGATCGGCAACTTTGAGATGATCGAAGAGACGATGGCCGAACTCAGTTCATACGCGGTTGGTGAAGTGATGAGCACAGATCACCCCTTTGTTCCGCCCGAAACGCACATGGGCAAAGCCGTCGAATTGATGGTCAGCAAGAACGTGCATCACATCTGCGTAGTCGAAAACCGCCTGCCGGTGGGAATCGTGTCAAAGCACGATCTGCTCAAGCTATTCTTCATCCCCACTGATGGCCCCAGCGCACGGGCGCTGCTCTAGCCAGCACCTGTTATTTAGCCGTAAC
>JAURLM010000110.1 GCA_030831265.1 Chloroflexota bacterium | reverse complement strand
GGCAATTGCCATGAACCGTCTCGGGGCGCGTTCTAACACCGGCGAAGGTGGAGAAGATCCCAGCAGGTACACGCCGGACTCGAATGGCGATGACCGTAACAGCGCTATCAAGCAGGTTGCGTCCGGTCGGTTCGGCGTCAACACCAGCTACCTGATGAACGCCACGGATTTGCAGATCAAGATGGCGCAGGGAGCCAAGCCGGGCGAGGGTGGAGAACTCCCCGGATGGAAGGTGTCTGACTACATCGCCTTCATCCGCAAGACGACCCGTGGTGTCGAGTTGATTTCACCTCCGCCTCACCATGACATCTATTCGATTGAGGACCTTGCCCAGCTCATCCATGACCTGAAGAACGTAAACCCGGATTCCCGCGTACACGTCAAGCTGGTTGCGGTTGCCGGTGTGGGCGTCATTGCAGCCGGTGTCGCCAAAGGCAAGGCAGACGTAGTCCTGATCTCCGGTGACTCCGGAGGCACAGGTGCGTCACCGCTTTCATCTATCCGTCACGGTGGAATCCCGTGGGAGCTTGGGCTTGCTGAGACGCAACAAGTTCTCGTCGAAAATGGCCTGCGTGACCGCATCGTCGTTCAGACAGACGGCCAGATAAAGACAAGCCGTGATGTGGTCATCGCCGCCCTGCTTGGAGCGGACGAATGGGGTGTGGCGACCGCAGGTCTGATAACCATGGGCTGCATCATGCTCCGTAAGTGCCACCTGAACACATGCTCAGTTGGTGTTGCGACGCAGGATCCAGAGCTTCGTGCCCGGTTCTCAGGAACACCTGAAGCCGTCGTGAACTACTTCTTGATGCTGGCAGAGGGTGTGCGCGAGATTATGGCCGAGCTTGGTTTCCGCACGGTCAACGAGATGATCGGCCGCGTGGACATGCTCAAGCAGCGCACCGATGTGACGCACTGGAAGGCGAAGAAGCTGGACCTTTCACGCCTGCTGGCGATGCCAAAGGGACTCCCCGGTGACCACACTTACCAGTGCACTCTCCAGGACCACGGTCTTGAAATTGCGCTGGATAACGAGTTGATAAGGCTCGCTCAGCCAGCTATTGAGCGTGGGGAACGCGTCGAGGCAAACCTCGATATCAAGAATGGCAACCGCACAGTCGGGGCGATGCTTTCTGGAAAGATCGCCAAGAAATACGGTGATGCCGGACTTCCCGATGGAACCATCAAGTTCAACATGCGCGGTTCCGGCGGGCAGAGTTTCGGTGCCTTCGCTGTCAATGGGGTTACTTTCCGGATTGAGGGTGATTCCAACGACTATCTCGGCAAGGGCCTTTCTGGTGGTCGCATAATCGTGGTTCCGCCTAAATCAGCAAGTTACGTTCCCGAAGAGAACATCATCATCGGAAACGTCGCCCTTTACGGAGCGACCGGTGGTGAGGCGTTCATACGTGGCCGCGGCGGCGAACGGTTCTGCGTACGGAACTCATCAGCACACGCTGTCATCGAAGGCATTGGCGACCACGGTTGTGAATACATGACCGGCGGACGCGTCGTGGTGCTCGGTCCTACGGGGCGCAACTTCGGTGCAGGTATGAGCGGCGGCATCGCATATGTCTGGGATCCAGATAACACGTTCGTGAACAGGTTCAACCCGGAACTGGCAGACCTGCTAGATGTTGAAGCGGGTTCCGATGACGAAACCGAGCTGAAGACGCTGATAGAAAAGCACTTCAGCTACACGGACAGCTCAGTTGCAAAAAACGTACTGGACAACTGGGATGAATCACGGGCCAAGTTCCGCAAGGTGTTCCCGCAGGACTACGCAAGGGTCTTACGCGAAGAGGCACTGGCTGCTGCGAGTGGTGCTAGCAGCAATGGCAAGAATGGGCACAAGGCAACCAGTGGGAAGGAAGTAGGCACCCGTGGGTAAGATCACTGGTTTCAAAGAACTCGGCCGCATGACTCCCCGCCGACGGGATGCATCAACGCGTGTAGAAGACTGGAAAGAGATCTACACCGAATGGCCCGCCCAGGACTCCCGTGCACAGGCAAGCCGCTGCATGGACTGTGGTGTGCCGTTCTGCAACAGCGGATGCCCGCTTGGCAACCTGATCCCAGAGTGGAACGATCTTGTCTACCACGGTGACTGGGAAGAGGCGATCAACCGGCTTCATGCGACCAACAACTTCCCGGAGTTCACCGGTCGCATCTGCCCTGCCCCATGTGAAGGCGCATGCACGCTGGGAATAAACAGCGATGCTGTAACGATCGAGATGATCGAGAAGGCCATTTCAGAGCGTGGGTGGAAAGAGGGATGGATCAAGCCTCTGCCACCAGAGACGCGAACCGGTAAGAAGGTCGCAGTAGTAGGCTCAGGGCCGGCTGGCCTTGCAGCCGCACAGCAACTCAACCGTGCTGGTCATTCCGTCACTGTATTTGAACGCAACGAGTACATCGGCGGACTGCTTTCGCTTGGAATTCCTGAGTTCAAACTGGAAAAAGCAGTTGTCCAGCGCAGGGTCGACCAGATGGAAGCGGAAGGCGTCGTCTTCAAGACCTCCACAAACGTTGGCGTGGACATCTCCCATAAAGACTTGCTAGACGGATTCGACGCAGTATGTCTCGCCGGCGGCTCAACCGTCCCGCGTGACCTGCCAATTCCGGGACGCGAATTTAACGGCATCCACTTCGCAATGGATTTCCTGACGCAGCAGAACCGGCGTCTCAAGGGCGCTGAGTTCTCGCCAGAGGAGACCATTTCCGCCACTGACAAGAACGTTGTCATCATCGGCGGAGGTGACACTGGTGCAGACTGCCTCGGAACATCGCTTCGCCATGATGCAAAGGACATCGTCCAGATAGAGATCATGCCTCGCCCACCGGAGCGCAGAACCGCAACAAACCCGTGGCCGCAGTGGCCGCTGATCTTCCGCACGTCTTCGGCTCACGAAGAGGGTGGCGAGCG
>JAURLM010000109.1 GCA_030831265.1 Chloroflexota bacterium | reverse complement strand
ATGCTCAGCGAACACCGCGACAAGCACGCAGCTCGCCGGTTTCTCCGACGTCTACTCGAAACCAGTGACCACAGACCGCTACGCGTCACAACTGACCAGCATCCTGCGTACAAGAAAGCCATTCGTTGGATCGTAGGAAGGAAGGCGCTTCACCGAACGGACCAGTACCTGAACAACCGAACAGAGCAGAGCCATCGTCCTATCAAGCAGCGTTACTACCCGATGCAAGGATTCAAGAAGTTTGAGTCTGCCAGCCGGTTCTGCACCGCATTCGACGAGTTGTGGAACTACTTGAGGATCAATCCAGCTACTACTGTGGCGGTCACATCATCGGAGAAGAGGGAGATATTCAGGCAACGGTGGTCAACGCTAATGGCCGAGCTGTCTGCGTGATTACCGGAGGATACGGCGCTTTGACGCGTGTTAGCTTTATGCCCCGCCCTGAGTTCTGACAGAACCCGTTTGAGTGCACGTGTGGTTGAGTTCGTAGTCGGGGTTCAGAGCCGTTTGCGGGTCTGAAGCAGCTGCGAGGTGGTTACGAGGGAAACAGGCGGGACAGGCTGATATGAAAACATTCACTATCGGAATAGAGTGAATGGTTACGATTAACGCTGAAATAGATGGTCGGGGTGGCAGGATTCGAACCTGCGGCCCCCCGCTCCCAAAGCGGGTGCGCTTCCACTGCGCCACACCCCGACCGATGCCAACCTGCCTATTGTAGCGGTCAGCGAGGCAGATGCACATGCAGTCAGCCACAGCATGTGACGGATTTCCGGGTGAATATCACTGATGAAGGGTCGCCGGGCCGCCGTCGACCAGCCGCAAACATACCGCACTGAGGGCCAGTCCCGGACGCAAATCGTTCCACATTTGCCCGGGTCATGCGTGAGTCACCCCACTGCCTGAAAAATCCAGTGCTGCCAGCCCCATTCCCCGCAAATCCCTGCAAAACATGCCTTGCAAGTATTTCCTGCCTGGCACGATGACACAAAAACAGGCTAAATCTTTTTACTTAACATAGTTAAGCTATAGCCCAGTTTCACGTTCAACTTGGACGACTCAAAGCCACATTCTGCGTTCACAACCTGCGCCCGCGTCTTGCCAGCAGTATCCCGGCAACCTGTCCTACGACAACTCCAATTATCAGTCCAAGCAATTCGTGGAATATGGCATACCATGCCACGCCAAACGCGGCACCACTCCACACACCAAGGTGATAACCGTAACGGTAATACCACGGCACGGCTTTCAGGGAACGCGCATCACGGTCTCGACGTCGCCTGCTGGTCATCGCAATTCCTCGCGTCGAATCACATCAGTTCCGGGTTCGGCTGCACACCAAAACCAGGCTCGTCATTGATAGAGAGATAACCGTCACTCGCCACGGGTTCGCCCAGCCACACTTCATCTCGTGCGACACCACGCATACCCGGTAAAACCTCGCCGAAATCCTCGCATTCGGTGGCCGCAATGAGGTGCAGCCCCCATACCTCGCCACCACGATGCGGAACCACCTGCACACCTGCCTGCCGTCCCATTTCGACGATCCGTAGACCGGCCGTAATCCCGCCGCACCATGTGATATCCGGTTGCCAGACATTGTACGCGCCGGTTCTTGCCACGTCAGAAAAGCCGACATGCGTGAACTCGTGTTCGCCACCGGCAATAAGCGTCGGCTTCACGAGCGGTCGCAGTGATGCGTTTGCTTCCAGGTCATCCGGTGTCAGTACATCCTCAAACCAGTGCAGACGGTATTCGCTCAGCCGTTTCGCCATCTCAATCGTGGTAGCGTGATCCCAGCTCATGTACACATCGAACATGATTTCCGCATCGCTACCAAACATCTCACGAGCGTGTTTTGCCGCGTTTACTGCTGAATCATAGTCGACCGGAGACCCATTCCAGCGATGAGGCATCTTGTGGGCAGTAAATCCCAGTTCCGCGTACCAGTCAGTGTCGGCACCTGTCGCATAAGCTCTGACCCGCTCTTTGCGAACTCCGCCAAGCAGTTCAGCGACAGGCTTTCGCTCCGCCTTCCCAAGCGCATCCCAGAGTGCAAGATCAACCCCGCTGAGAGCCATGATGGCTACGCCCTTGCGGCCATACGGGATGCTCGCCTCGTACAGGACATCCCATATCGAAGTGATATCACCAGTCGCGTCAAGAGAACGACCGTTTAGCAGTTCAGCGAAGTGGCCGTTGACTACTTCAACAGCTGCAAGCCCGCCCCCACCGTAGCCGTAACCGGTAATCCCGGTATCGGTCTCAACGCGCACCACGATCTGCCATAACGTTGTGCGCCATGATTTCGGGATGCGCGCGTACCGCGGGTAGACCGCGTTTACGGAAGTTATCTTCAAATGAATAGGCCTCCAACTGGTGAGTGGAGGCCTATTAAAACATGGTGCGGACGGAATGGCAGTCCGGTTGGGATGCCACCGAACGATTTATCAGGCTGCTGACTGTGCGGCCTGGCTGTGGGGATCCTCTTCGCACAACACGTTGAAGAGGTGCGTATCAGCAGGGACGGTGGACCTGTAGTCACACTGGAGGCATTTCAGGTTCGCAACCCGATCTGTCGCCTCAAGAAGTAGGTCACCGTCGCAGATTGTGCAGCATTTGAAAAACAGCATGTTTACTTTCCAGTTACGGTCCGATCGCCCATGAGCGACAATCACCATGCTAGGCATCTGTAAGTGTCTGTAAGCCAGCGTTACGGAAGTGTTAAGTGTGCAGACAGGTTGGCCTGAGCCAGTGATTATGAGCGTCTGAGTTTGATCAAACCGCAGCACCACCCGCGTCATACAGATTCCGCCAACCCTACAACGGGCTGCTAGATAGGCGCAACGATGCCATAAACACCATCAAAACCGGGTTCAACGGTTACTTTGCCGTGTCGCACGGCCATAATCGCCTTTGCCAGTTGCTCACCGGCGATTGCCACGATTTCGTGATCCTGAGCCGTAACCAGCACCTCAAGTTCACTTCCACAGGCTTCGACAAGCGCTTCGCAGGTTGCTGAGACTTTCTTCGTAGAAATTCCTGCCCCCAGTACATGGGAAACCAGCTCCCTCAGCGGCACCAGTTTTCGGTATGGCTTCTGGTTCTCACCGCTTCCAGACAACAGTCCATCTCTCAGCATGGGCGGCGCAACTTCACGGTCGGTCAACTCCGCAACGCGATGCATCACGCCCAGAGTCAGTGGCTTTCGGCACACGGGGCAGCGACCATCCGACGGTGTTTTAGCAGGAGAGAGTTTCACTCCACACTTACGGTGACCGTTCAGGTGATACTTGCCGTGCTCCGGGTGAAACTCAACCGTCTCCAGAACACGGTTTTCGAATAGCGCAGACCGCACGTCTTCGTAATCTGCGGTTGCATCCAGCACGGTCAACTCACGGCCAATGGTCGCAGGCGAATGTGCAT
>JAURLM010000010.1 GCA_030831265.1 Chloroflexota bacterium | reverse complement strand
GCGGAAGAAGCGGCCGAAGCAAAGGCGGCTGGGTATCGCGCCCTGAAGATCAAGACCGGACGCGGTGGCCGGTGGATGATGCCTGAGGCAGGTATGCGCCGGGACGCTGATGTCGTACTGGCCGTCCGGGAAGCGGTTGGCCCGGACTTCAACATATATGTAGATGCCAACTTCGGCTACGACGGCCATCTTGATCTGCTGGAAGATTTCATACGGGAAACATTGCCTGCAAATATCTTCTGGCTCGAAGAGATGATCACGCATGATGTGGCTGGATACCGGGCAATGCGCGAGATGCAGGCAAAGCTCGGATCGAAGGCACTGCTAGTGTGTGGCGAGGTGGATCGCGCACCGATAAGCAACACGTTCCAGGACCTGATCGACGAAAAGCTGATCGACGGATATCAGCCAGACATCGTCAGCGCCGGATATCTCAAGTGGCTCGAAATCGATAGTGCCTTAAAAGGTACCGGCGTCCGTTCCATCCCGCATAACTTCGGCAACGGCACGTTCGGAACATTCGCAGCGATAGCCTTTGGAGCAGCGACGGAAACTTTTGTCTCGCTCGAAGATGAGCGCAACTTCCCACATATATATGGGGCGTTCCCGGAGTTCAAGGACGGTGCGTACACCGTATATGAGCAGCCGGGACTCGGCGTTTCAATCGACGAAAAGCTATACCAGTCGAAATACGCAATACACGAATGGCGGGCGCGCTAGAGCAATAGCCCCGGCTACATCCGGTGCATACATATATATGGCACAGCAAGATCAGCTGAATCCGAGGTTGTCATGACAGACAAACACACCATTACACATATCCAGATAGCACCGGTGGAAACCTATTTCGGTGCGCCGGGCAAGAGCCGGATCGTCGGACGTAACTCCAAGAGCGAAAACTACGGCCTCAACCAGCGGGAGTGGCTTGTCCAGGTCCACACAGACAGCGGCCTACGGGGAGTGACAAACGCCAGGCCAGCAATGAACCGTGGCAGCATCAAGCAACTGCACGACCGTCTGAAGCAGCTCGTTGGTCGAGATGTCTTCGAGTTTTACTCTCTCAGCGGTGGGCGCGTCACCGGGGTTAATCCTCGGTGGGAAGACCTGCTCCGTGAGAACGGATACATCGACTTTGCGATATTCGATCTAATGGGCCAGGCACTTGGTGTTCCAGCGTACGCGCTCCTCGGAGATAAAGTCCGGGACACCGTAGAAGGCTATGACTCCAGTCTCTACTTCCAGGATCTTGTACAACCCGAACTGGGTGCGAAAGCCGTGGCGAACGAGGCCGTAGAAGCAATCGAAAAAGGCTGGCGAGCGGCCAAGCTCAAACTCGGCCGTCCCGGACGCTGGTTTGAGCCGGTTGCAGGCACCGCACGAGATATCGAAGTCGTCCTTGCCGTCAGAGACGCTGTCGGCCCCGAAATAAAGATTCTTGTCGATGCCAACAACGGGTATGACGGTAAGCTGGACCACCTCGAAACCTTCGTCCGTGAGACAGCCGGTGCTGACGTGTTCTGGATGGAGGAGATGATCACGGAGAACCTGCCCGGTTACCGAAAGCTACGAGACTGGCGGGATCGTTGGTCACCATCGACCATGATCGTTGACGGCGAAGGAGATCGTGGCCGCAACACCATCTACTGGCAGCTAATGGAAGAGAAGCTCCTGGATGGTATTCAGCCGGACATGCTGGACATGGGTTTCTGGCCTTTCCACCGGCTGGCAAAGGACATCGAGGATTCCGGGTACTCGACGATGATATGCCCGCACAACTACAACGCGGCGGCCATTGGTCTGCGCGGCGATATCCAGTTCGGAGCGGTGACAGAGCGATTTGTCATTGCCGAAGATTCAACTCTGAATTTTGACCTCTACCGCATGAACGGATACGAATTTGAAAACGGCGCATACAGGGTTCCAGACGCACCGGGACTGGGAGTCGAAATTGATGATGACCTGTATAGCCGAGTATACAAACAGCACGAAACAGTAGTCAGCTAACGAGCGAATTACATGAACATTCTTGTCACAGGTATCACCGGCCGAGTGGGCGCAAATGTTGCTCGCCACTTCCTGCAAAAAGGCCACAAAGTGCGCGGGTTCGTGTGGCCCGGCGACAGGCAGTCAGAGAAGCTTGAGCAGGTAGGAGCGGAGATCGTCGAAGGCAATCTGGCGTCAAGTGCTGACGTCAACGCAGCTGCTAGAGACCAGGAAGTGATCCTGCACCTCGGTGCTGCGTTTCAGGCTGGCGGTCCGTTCACTCCAGAGCAGTATTTCGACACCAACGTCAAGGGAACGTTCAACATCCTTGAGGCGGCTCTCGGGCTCGGCAACAAGCTCAAGCACGTCATGCTCACCAGCACGGATGCCACGATGTCCAAGTACCCGCCAAACGGTATCGACGAACCCATTCGTGAAGATTCATTACCGCTCGACACCACGGACTGGTACGGCTACACGAAAGTGTTGGACGAGCATCTTGTGAGCCGCTATGTGCGCCATGAGAACCTCCGGGCCACCGTCATCCGGTTCTCCAATGTCTGGGGCGCCGGAGAAGTACTCGATTTCCGCCAGTTCCACCTGAAAACGTTCCTCGACCAGTTTGCTTCGCGTTCTGATGAGGAGGGTCAAAGGGCTTACGCTGAGATGAAGTCTGCCTACAAAGGCGAACCTCACCTCATCATTGCCTGTGACCGGCACGGTCGGCCGTGGAAGAAACAGATGATCGAGGTGCGAGAGATTGTCCACGCCTACGACAAGGCTGTCGGAAATCCAAACACCTTCGGCAACGTGTATCAGCTGGCATCGCGAGAACCATTCACATGGGACACGGTCGTGCCATACATCGCCGAAAAGACAGGCGCACCGGTAACGCGTGTAAACCTGCCGATGAACCCCACCTACTACGAGTACGATCTCTCAGCGGCAAAGAAGGATTTCGGCTACAACCCGACGATGAGCATCGAAGAGATGATCGACGATGCTTTGCGCTTCAAGCAGAGCGGTTCTGGTGAAATCATCCCTACGAAGTTGTAGGTGCTACCTGCCGGGCAAGAACCTTCATAGCCTGACGCGGGACGAGGCTATGTAATAAGCGATTATCAGTCCCACGATGCCGGGGGAGGTGGCGATAAAACTTGACGGCAGACCAAACACTGGCAGCAGGATAAATGTCGCCAACCAACCAATGAAAACACATCCAGCAGCCACGTACTTCAGCCGCTTGTCTATCTTCTTGCCTGACCCATACCGGATCGCTTCGCCAACGAGATAGCCCATCACCGCCATACCGCCTGCGGCCACAATCCAATACACGATTCCGATAAACGGCATCGCAAACAGGATTTTGACGACAATGCTGAGTGCAATTGCCCCCGCAATTGCCGCTGCGAAACCCGACACGACCGCACGCGTTAACTCTGATGATGATGTGTCAAGAATTGCCGGGCGGCCGATCCGCGCACAGTCAGGACACCTTGCTCCCACCGGTGAAGTTACCATGCACCGCGGACAGATAAGGTCATCACACCTGCCGCAACGCAGGTTCGTCTCGGTGTTTGGATGTCGAAGGCAATAAGTTATCCCGTCATCGACGGGCGGTTCAATCTGTCGCATCGTATCAATTCAGCCTGGTCAACCTGGTCAGCCTCGTTTTGACGACCCTTGACCCCGCTATTGTCCTTCTTTCGAAGCTCCATCGCTTGAAGATACTGGCAAGATTGGCTTGCGTTCGACCCATGATTCCTTGGCTAACGTGTCACGGTCAAACATTATCCGGATTGCCAGCAGTTTGACTGCTGCCTTTACTGTACCCACTTCTGCCCAGTACGACGGATCGTTGGACGTTACCCGCTTGATTATCGTGACTACCAGGAACGCCAGCGTGTACAGCGTGATGATCATCGGGAGTTGGATAACCACTGCGTAAACAGGAAGCAACATCGCAGCCAGTATCCAACTGAGTGAACTGTCCCACCGGCCCGTCACAGCCCTGATCGAGAGCCATATAGTCAACGATGTCAGTAGGTACATCCAAACGAGGTAGAAACTGAACGAGCCGACCACCCCCAGAACCGTCCCCATCCCGCGCCCACCCGAGAATCTTATGAAGACAGACCAGTTATGGCCGATTATCACTGCCATCCCTACGGCGACCTCAACCGTGAGGCCAAGATCGAGCACTTTGCTTGAGGCGATGATAATGGGCAACGGGCCTTTGATCGCCACGTCAAAAGCAATGACTGCAATAGTCCACTTCTTGCCTACGTGCCGGGCAAAGTTCGAGATTCCAACGTTCCCGCTACCGTATTGCCGCAAGTCTATCCCGCGGATAAGCCTGCCCAGCCAGTAGGCGGTGGGAATCGCACCAAAGAAATACGCACCAACGACCACGAGAACGGATGCAAGTGAGTCCATGCTGATAGCTACAGCGGACGGGATGGCGTGAAGCCAGGTTTCCCGTTGTGTTTCTTTACCGCCGCTTCGTAGAACCAGCGAGCGGTAGCTGGCGGCGGACCGCTCATGCCGGGCTTCACCTCGTTATCACTGCCAAACGCATGATAATCAGTGCCACCACCGGGAATAAGTGCATATTTCTCAGCAAGCTCCATGTACTTACGCTGGTGGTCCGCCCCGTATTTTTCAGCGTAGACCTCGATGCCGGTCAGCCCTGCTTCGACAAGGGGCGGCAACACATCTTCAAGGTGATTTACTGTGCGCGGATGTGCAACAACTCCTACGCCACCCGCAGCGTGAACAATACCGAGCGCCTCAACCGGCGTGAATTTTGGCCGGGATACCCGCGCAGGCCCGTCATTGCCTATATACCGGTCAAACGCTTCCGGGATGCTGGCAACGTAACCTTTTTCCAGCATGGCACGAGCTATATGCGGTCTACCTACAGCGCCTGTTGCGAGTTCGCTGACACGCTCCCACGTAATACTCATACCCATCGCATTGAGCTTGCCAACCATCTCCATCGCGGCATCAATGCGTTGCTGTCGGAAGCGCTCAAGAGCAGACTGCAGTTCGGGAGACCGATGATCCACAAACAGTCCAATCAGATGAACTTCGGATTCGTCAATCTCGGAACCGAACTCGATACCCGGTATGACCACCAGGCGTTGCCCGTCTCCGGCGGCGGCCATCGCTTCATCAATGCCTTCCGTGGAGTCGTGGTCTGTGATTGCAACGGTTCGCAAGGTCGTCTCAAGAATCTGCTGGATGAGAGCAGTTGGCGATAGCGTGCCATCAGAAGCCGTTGTGTGCAGATGCAGATCTACTTCGACCGGCCAATCAGGACGCCACGGACGCGATCCTGGTTCGTATCTTGAAACAGATTCGTCGCTCACAGTTCCAACTCTCTGTCGATCCGTTCGATCGAGACTGCCTTGCCAGTCTTGTCATCTATCTCGATCATCACGGAGTTGAACCTCATTGGCCCACTGGTGACGGGTTTGAATCTACGTCCAACACCTGTCAGAAATCTTTCCATCGCCTCTTCGACATGCATACCAATGACGGAATCCATACCGCCAACCATCCCAAGATCAGTCACATACGCTGTACCGCCGGGCAGTATGCGGCAATCTGCGGTCGCTACATGAGTGTGCGTGCCTACCACAGCCGCCACCCGGCCATCCAGGTGCCAACCCATTGCAACCTTCTCAGACGTTGCTTCAGCATGCAAATCTACAACTATCGGCTTCCCTTTCGCCCACCCACCTGCAAGCAAGTCATCGATAGCGGCGAAAGGTGAGTCGAATTCACCAACCCACACTCGGCCAATCAGGTTCACCACGGCCACTGCGCCGCTGGAACTGGCGCCACGGCCTGGGTTGGACGGTGGATAGTTGAGAGGTCGAAGCACGGGGAATTGCGGGTCGTCCAATCGAGAAACAATGTCTCGCTTATCCCATACGTGATTCCCGCTGGTGATGATATCGGTTCCATATTCAACCATCTCGGCGACAGTCTCTTCGGTCAGTCCGAATCCACCTGCAAGGTTCTCACCCTGTAACACTACGAAATCCAGTTTCAGGTCACGGCGTAGCCCCGGCAGCACTTTTTTCACGGTCTGCCGACCACCTGAACCAACTACGTCTCCGACCATCAGAATTCGCATTGTTCTTCACACCGAGCGCGGCAGGTATCCCTGCTGGACAACCTGAAGTCATATGTCACTTCAACAAAACGCGAAATGGCGGAGCGCTGCCGCATTGGCCTTCGGCTATCGCTCCGCCACCTGCTATTACCAACGAATTGTACTACGTGGCTATCTCGACCGACCGGGACTCACGAATGACAACCACTCGTATCTGCCCCGGATAGGCAAGAGTTTCCTCAACCCGCTTGGCTATGTCCCTCGCAAGGATGGATGCTTGTGCATCATCAACCTCGTCCGGCCTGACAAGCACGCGGATTTCACGTCCGGCCTGAATCGCAAAGCAGCGCTCCACGCCATCGAATCCTCTCGCCACATCCTCCAACGCCTGCAGCCGTTGGATGTAATTCTCCACAGTGTCATGCCGCGCTCCGGGTCTCGCTGCACTAACAGCATCCGCAGCAGCTACCACAAATGACTCAATGGTCGTCATCTCATGGTCATGGTGCTCACGAATGGCAGTCACAACGCGTGCCGGCATGTTGTACTTGGACACGATGTCCGCGCCGATCTCCGCATGTGGACCTTCCACTTCATGAGTCAGCGCCTTACCAATGTCATGAAGGAAACCTGCCGTACGACAGATCTGCGGGTTAGCTCCGAGCTGGGCACCAATCATGCCAGCCACGATTCCAACTTCCACAGAGTGTTGCAGGACATTCTCGCCGTATGAGTACCGGAACTTCAGACGCCCCATCAACTTGACCAATTCGGGGTGAAGACCCTTCACGTTGGCGTCGAACAGGGCCTGTTGACCCTCTTTACGTACAACCTCATCGACTTCGCGACGTGCTTTGTCGACAGATTCTTCAATCCGCGCAGGGTGAATCCTGCCATCCTGGATCAGCCGTTCCAGTGCAACGCGCGCAACTTCACGCCTGATGGGATCAAAGCATGAAAGCGTTACCGTTTCTGGAACGTCATCAACGATAAGGTCGACACCCGTGGCCGCTTCGATGGCACGAATGTTGCGCCCTTCACGACCGATCAGTCGGCCTTTCATGTCATCACTGGGCAGTTGCACGCTGCTGACAGTGACTTCTGAGACAACTTCTGAAGCTAATCTCTGGATAGTCGAAGCAAGGATTTCCCTCGCTTTGCCGTCCGCTTCCTCTCTTGCCTGGAGTTCTGAGTCTCGATAGCGCCTGGCTAACTCGAAATGTACTTCTTCTTCGGCACGGTCAAGGATCAGCTGGCGAGCGTCAACCGTGGACAGGCCTGAGATACGCTCAAGCCTTTCCTGTTCTTCGGAACGCAATAGGTCAATTGCCCTGCGATCCTCTTCAACGGCATCTCGCTCACGACGAACTTCTGCATCTCTCTGCTCCAGAAACCCGGCCCGGTTTTCGAGGTTCTCCTCACGGGCCTCCAGACGACTTTCCAGTCTCTGCAGTTCCTGTCGCTCTTTTCTCAGCTCACCTTCGGTATCTGACCGTGTCTGAAGTGCCTGCTCTTTTGCTTCGAGCAGGATCTCTTTACTTCTGGCCTCGGCACGGCGGATAGTTTGTTCCGCAGCCTGCTCCGAAGCCTTAATCGAGTTGGACGCTAGCGTGTTTCGCAGGTAGAAACCACCTGCACCAGCTAGAACTCCCATCACAAGGGCGGTTAGGACGGCCGTCAGGACGATGTCCATAATGGACGCTCCTATCTGGCCGTATTTTTCTCTTCTCAGTTCAGTACGCGACCAAAGTCACGTTTCACCATTCGATACTACGTACCTGTGGAAAATAGTGTCAAGATGCGTTGATACGCAGAGACACGCAAACTACCCACAAGAACGGCAAAAATGGCAAAGTACACTGTACAGGGACATTATCGCTCATTTTTTGACACAAAAGGCTCGAACTAACCACATTTGGAACTGCAATACCGCGGTTTCAGAACCAGGAACCTCCACCCCAATGCCAGGAATCACAGGCCTTTTTCGGCATCCCGTTAAGTCGCTCACCCCGGAATCGTGTAATTCACTGGCGATAACCTCTGACGGACGTATCGCCGGGGACAGAGTGCTCGCTTTCAGGTTTCAGAATGCGGGTGATCCGGCCGATTGGACATGGCAGACCAAGCACAACTTCGCTGGCCTGGTGAATACACCGGGGCTAGCGAAATTATGGTCCAAGTTCGACGATGACTCTCGCCACCTCCAAATTTATGAAAACAGCCTGTTGATTGTCGACGGATCGATTGACGACCCGTCTCACCGGACTGCCATGAGCAAGACTTTCACGGACTACGTAATGACGCTCAATGACAATCCACTGAGCGGTCACCCGGAGCGTTGCCCGCTGGTACTGGTCGGTGATGGAAAACAACCGCTGTTCCATGATTCGGCTGATGGACTTATCACGCTCTACAGCACCGAAAGCCTTGCTGCGCTGGGAGCGGCGGTTGGTGACAGTGATCTCAACGGCAGGCGCTTTAGGTCTAACATCGTCATATCCGGCATGCCGACACCGTTCAACGAGTTGTCATGGATTAATAAGTCATTGCGAATTGGGGAGATGGAATTTGTGGTCACAAAAGCCATCACACGCTGCCTAGTCACCCATGCAAATCCTGTTACAGGAAAACGAGACCGAGACATCATGAACACGCTGACAAAACAGTTCACTGGAGATGTTCCGCTATTCGCAGTCAAGTTGCAGTTAATCTCTGAACCGGGGGTTGTGAGCGTTGGTGATGCGATAGAAGTTTCCTGATTCCACCGTTCTAGTCTCGCACCAACACCCGTAACCCCATTGCTAGAATTCATCATCCTCACCAGACTTTTCCGGGCGTACATTGCTAATACAGGTTCATGCTATTGCGATGCCCGCTGACCGTCGGGCTGCGTAAACTGAGGTGTGAACGGGTCAGATGACCCCTGCAATCCATGTGGAGACCGTAAACGTGACCTCGACCAGCCCTGACCGAACTTCCACATCAGAATCAGCCGCCGGTGATACAACCCCGACAGGCACGGAAGATCGAAACCGGTACAACCCCGCTGAGTTAGAGCCAAAATGGCAGAAACGCTGGGAGTCTGACGGGCTTTACCGCACGGAGGACCACGAACCCGGCAAAGACAACTGGTACGCGCTCACGATGTTCCCCTACCCGTCCGGGGACGTCCACATTGGTCACTGGTTCGCTTACACACCCGCTGACGCCCATGCCCGCTTCATGCGGATGCAGGGCTACAACGTGATGCACCCTCAGGGATTCGACGCGTTCGGGTTACCTGCGGAAAATGCCGCTATCTCCCGAGGCATCGATCCTCACAAGTGGACTCTCAGCAACATGGACAACATGCGCCGACAGTTCAAGTTGATGGGTGCTTCGTACGACTGGAGCCGCGAGCTTGCCACCTGCCTCCCGGACTACTACCGCTGGAACCAGTATTTCTTTCTGAAGTTCTTCGAAAAGGGCATTGCATACCGCAAAGATGGCCCGGCGAACTGGTGTCCCAAAGACCAGACCACACTCGCCAATGAGCAGGTCAAAGACGGTGAATGCGAACGCTGCGGCACAACAGTCGTTCGTCGCGAGATGCCACAGTGGTTCTTCGGAATCACCAAATACGCCGACGAACTGCTGGAGATGGACCAGATCGACTGGCCTGAGAAGATCAAGCTAATGCAGCGCAACTGGATTGGCCGTTCTACCGGTGTGACGATCGGTTTCGATGTTTCCGAGTATCTTTCCGACACCTCTGCCGGAACCAGGATCGAAACCTTCACCACACGCATTGACACGGTTTATGGCGTGACGTTCGTCGTCCTGGCCCCTGAACATCCCCTGGCCGCAAAACTTACACAGGCAGACCGCAAAACGGATGTCGATGCCTACATCGACAATGCTCGTCGCCAGTCGGAAATCGAACGCACTTCTACAGAGCGTGAAAAAACCGGTGTAGACACTGGAGCATTTGCCACAAACCCGCTCAACGGCGAAAAAGTGCCTGTGCTCATTGGCGATTATGTACTCGCAAGCTACGGGACAGGCGCAGTCATGGGTGTCCCGGCGCATGACCAGCGAGATTTCGTGTTCGCCACCAAGTTTGGACTACCAATACGCGTCGTCGTCGCGCCTGAGGGCTGGAATGGCGAGGCACTCACCGAGGCCTACGTCGCCCCCGGCACGCAGGTGAATTCCGGTGAGTTCAACGGCATTTCCAGTGTCGACGGCAAAGAGATGATCGCAGACAAGATCGAGGCAAACGGCTGGGGACAGCGGACCATCACTTACCACCTGCGCGACTGGCTAATCTCTCGCCAGCGTTACTGGGGCACACCGATACCGATCATCTACTGTGACCACTGTGGAACTGTCCCGGTACCTGAACAAGATTTGCCGGTCATCCTCCCGGACAACGTGGAGTTCACACCAACCGGACAGTCACCACTGACCCTGATCGAAGAATTCGTCAACGTCCCGTGTCCGCAATGTAACCGCCCGTCCAGGCGCGAGACGGACACGATGGACACATTCGTTGATTCCTCGTGGTATCACCTGCGCTTCACAAGTCCCGCCACCCTCGAAGAGCCCTTTGATACAGGCCGGGTGAAGCAGTGGGTCCCGGTTCACCAGTACATGGGTGGTGCAGAGCACGCGGTGATGCACCTGCTTTACGCCCGTTTTTTCAATAAGGCGCTGCGTGATCTTGGTTTCGTGGAATTTGACGAGCCGTACACCCGGTTATTCAACCAAGGGACGCTAACCAAAGACCACATGAAGATTTCCAAGCGAGCAAACCCGCTAAACCCCGAGCCGATTGTAGAGCGGTTCGGCACGGACACGCTCCGCTGCTACCTGATGTTCCTCGGCCCGTGGGACCAGGGCGGTGACTGGTCAGACCAGGCGATTAATGGCGTCTCCCGCTGGCTGAACCGTACGTGGGAACTGTCACTGCGAGACACATCGGTGCTACCAAACAATGGCGACCCGGATGCAGAACGTGACCTGGACCGCATCGCCCACTCTGTGACTGGCAGAGTCATCGCTGACATGCGGCAGTTCAAGTTCAACACCACCATGGCCGCACTCATGGAATACACCAACGAACTGGGACGGGTGTGGGAAGCCGGAAAAGTATCATCGAAGGCATGGGCCGAGGCTATTGAGCGACTGTTGCTGCATGTGGCACCACTCGCTCCGCACATCGCTGAAGAACTCTGGGAACAAACGGGTCACAGTTACTCGGTGCACCAACAAGAAACGCCCACGTGGGATGAAGCAAAGACAGTTTCAGACACCGAGACTATCGTCGTCCAGATCAACGGCAAACTGCGTGACCAGCTGGATCTACCGGCTGGTGTATCACAGGAACAGGCCATTGCTGCTGCACTGAAAAGCGAGAAGATTCAACGCTACACAGACGGAGCACAGATCATCAAAGAGATCTTCGTACCGGGTCGTCTCGTAAACATCGTGGTCAGGCCTGGAAAATAAACGAATCTACACTCTCCTGAGCAGGTGATTTACGCCCATGTGCGTGCCCGGCTTGCCGCAAGAGACACCGCTCCGTCATGAAGAAAAAACTGGTTGTAGGCATCTTTGGAGCCTTCGTTCTTCTGAACGTGGTCATCGCTGTGATTGCATTTGTTTCCACGCGGGATCGCGACCTTGATATACCTAACACTGCCGTGGACTTTGAAAAGGCGGTGTACGGCGGCAACTACGAGGCGATGTGGACGCTCAGCGCTCCGGAATACCGGGCAGGAATGACCAGGGACGAATTCCTGGAATGGGCCCGATCAAACGCGCCTGCGCCTGACGTAGTTACGAACTGGACCGCCCGCAGCGAGCCGGACGGCGACACTGTTCTCGTACACACACTGGTTGAGTTGGGGCGGGGAGGAACCGCAGCGAACACGCTGACACTCACGCGCATCAATGACCAGTGGAAGATTTCCAGCTACGAGGCATCCGCTCGTTGACACAGCGCCGTCCCGAATCACGGAGATGGTGATGAGGCTCTGAAGCAAATTCCGAGTCATATAAGCAGGCTCGCAATCTCAGAAGCCCTTTAGCGTACGGCGTACAGCGAGCATCCCATGGAACCCGGAGTGGAGCCGTTCACCCAGTCCTAGAATCCATCAATCAGAATTAAACCGGCAAAGGTTCTGCAAATCCCGTAGAGCCGTGTAGGTCTATCGAGCCAGTGACGGCATTTATCACAGTATGTACGGTTATCAGGCCACCAGTCGTGATCAAACGTAGCAGCGGAGAAAAACATGAACTCCCAGGCAAAAATCGTTGTCGTAGGAGCCGGAATCATTGGCTCATCCATAGCATTCCAGCTAACTCGCCGACATCAAAATGTGACCGTTATTGACGCTCGTCGGCCCGGCCAGGGCGCAACTCTTGCCTCCTACGCATGGATCAACTCCAGGGACAAGTCTCCACGCGAATACCAGGACCTGAATCGACGCTCTCTCGACATGTGGCCACGGTTCGCACGTGAACTCAAGGACGATATTGGCCTTCGCTGGGGCGGTGAGATGCGCTGGTCAGCTACCGAAGAAGGTGCAGTAGCACTCAGAGAGCACGCGGAACAACTTCGCTCCTGGGGATACCCGGTGACAGAGATTACGAAAGACCAGGCACGGATCATGGAACCGGGCGTGGTCATGGATCCGTTCACCTCTGGCGTCTACTGCGCCATCGAGGGTCACGTTGACACACAGCGCGTTGTTAAGGCCTGTCTCAACCGGGTTGAGCAGTCTGGCGGAACTGTGATCGCCAACGATGGCATCGCCTCAATGAATGTAGAAGCCGGGCATGGTGGCCAATCTGGGGTCACTTCAATCACACTCAAGAGTGGAAGAATCGTAGAGTGCGACGTTCTGGTGCTGGCGGCGGGTTACGAAACAACTTCTGTCGCAGCGATGGCAGGAATCGAGTTCCCGCAGAGCCAAAGCCCCGGTGCGACCATCGTCACAGACCCGCAAAGCCCGATATTCCGCACCGTGGTCTGCATGCACACTCCCCGTGACCTGCCCGAGCCACTGATGAACATTCGACAGTTCGCCAACGGCTCAGTGATGATTCACGGCGGCACGCACAATGGCTCGCTCGGCGATTCCAGCGACGATGATGCAGCAAAACTCATCACCGAGATTAGCCGGTTCATGCCGACGTTGGCCGGTGCAAAGTCGATCGAGATTCGCAGCGGTATGCGCCCCATGCCGGAGGACGGTTTTCCTGTCATCGGCTTCGCTGAATCCGTGCCAAACGTCTACATGGCGGTGATGCACAGCGGAGTAACACTGGCGGCACTAACCGGAGAATTCGCCGCACTGGAAATTCTCGACCGGGCAGAAATCGACCTTCTTGCCCCGTACCGGCTGGAGCGATTTACAGCGGCAAAGCGCTAGGCGTGAGCCAGTTCGAAGAGTGGTGCACGACCTTCTGCCGTATCGCGTAGAAGGTTCGTTTCTTCTTCGGTGATCGGCTGGAAATCCTGTCCAATCTCGACAGCCATGCGAAAGAGTTCAGGATCACCGGGCGGAATCGCCGCTGTTATCGGCTGCGACAGCGTAAACCTCAGAGCCAACGAGGCCAGTTCGCGCTCTTCCAACGGGTAATACCAGCACTTCTCCCTGACCCGCTGGCTGCGGTTGGCAAGCTGGTGTGATGCCATGCCCTTCAGAGCAAGCCGGGCCGTGCCTTCGGCCTGTGCCTTGTCGACAATCTGTGGTCCGAAACCAGACTCGAAATAGTTCACCCAGTTGACTGGAAACAGGATTGAATCAAAGTGGAACTGGCTCATCAATTTGATGGCAATTTCAGCTGAGTGTGCTGAAAACCCAATGTGGCGCACAAGCCCCTCGGCCTGAGCTTTCGAGATCACCTCGATAGCGCCACCAGGAGCGGTCGCCTCGTCAAAGTCCGCCTGTGAAGTCATAGCGTGCATCTGGTAAAGGTCGAAGTGATCGGTCTGCATCAACCGCAAGGAGTTTTCCAGGTCCTCTCGTGCCGTCTTCCCGTCACGGTACTTCGTCTTGCACGCAAGAAACACATCGTTCCTGTACGGGGCAAGCGCCGGACCAAGCATCTCCTGTGCGTTCCCATATGAGGGAGCTACATCAAAGTAGTTGATGCCATGATCAACTGCCCACGCAACATCATCAGACGCCTGCTTAGTGCTCACGCTGCTTACAACAAGCCCGCCAAAACCAATCACCGACAGCATCTCGCCGGTGTCCCCGTATTCACGTTTTTGCATAACAGCCTCCCGTCACCAGACTTTATCGGACTTAGCCGCGTACCCGTTTCCATTTGCGCAGGCTTGCCGGGTTGTCGACCACCGGGTTCTGGTGCCGACCCCACTCTACGAACGATACTTCAGCCACATACACATCGCCGCGTGAATCGACGGCAACCGAATGTGGCCACAGGAATTGGTTCGGCTCCTGTCCGTAATGTTCGGCACCGAAGTGCGTAATTAGCTCACCATCCCGGCTGAATACGTCCATCCGGTTACCGAGCCTCGCCACGCCCTGCTGCACCGGTGGCGGACCCTGCTCTGCCACGTAGATCCGGGCATCATCCCCGGAGCCGACAACCTCAACTGCGACAGCTTTGTGAGCACGCCATTCGCGATGAAATTCGCCATCCAGCGAAAACACCTGAACACGGTGGTTTTCACGGTCGCAAACCACTATCTCTTCGTCATCCAGTAGAGCGAGGTTGTGCGGCAGGCTGAACTGCCCCGGCGCAGTGCCGGACTCTCCGAACGAAGAAATAAACTCGCCTTCAGGGCTGTACCTGTGAATACGTGAGTTACCGTAGCCGTCAGAGATGAACACTTCTCCGGTCGTTTTAGAAACAACTACGTCCGTCGGACGGTTAAATGGGACGCCACTCTCACGAGGAGCCTGTTCACCAGTGCCAATTGTCAGCAGGAATTCGCCAGTGACGCTCATCTTGTGAATCTGGCATCCCACGTCATCAACAACCCACAAATTACCCTCATGGTCTGTTGAAATTGCGTGCGTGCGCTTGAACCAGGTGTTCCAGAACTGGAGTGCATTGCCATACGAGTCACGCCGTACAACAACATCTTCCGGTGGATTGTCGTTACCCCAGTGATCAACGACATTTCCATCCGGGTCAAACACCAGGATCGGCATGTTTCCGCGGTTGAACACGTAAACCCGGTCATCCGGGCCAACTGTGACCGCCGTAGCCTCTCGCAGCCACAACCCATGCGGGATCTTCGCCCAACCGGGAACAGGCTCAAATACTGTGTCTTTAGTGACCGGGCTCGGAACCATGCTGACTCCTGTCTGGAATGAGAATTCTGTGCGCCACATCTTAACCCTTCACAAACCGTCAACGCGCGCATACAACGGCAAACAAGGGTAAACAGGCGAAGACCAAAGATGCGAGTTAAGATTCTCAGCTGCGAATACGCCTATCACGTCCGCTATCCAATTCGGACCGGATCCAGTAACACCAGTAACAAAGGAAACAGAAATGCTCGCAGACCTGAGCGGAAAAGTTGCAGTCGTCACAGGCGGAGGCCAGGGGCTTGGCCTCGGCATCGTCCTACGTATGGCAGAACAGGGCGCAGACATCGCCATTGCAGACTTGAGCGAAGAGAACGCCAACAAAGCCGCCGAACAGGTTCGTGCGCTGGGCCGCAAGGCGTACACAGCGAAGATGGACGTAACAGACAAGGCGAGCATAGACGCCGCAATCAAGAAGATTCTCACCG
>JAURLM010000108.1 GCA_030831265.1 Chloroflexota bacterium | reverse complement strand
GATGGCAAACCTGGCCGAGGAAGCAAAGAATCCGAGCAAGAGCCTGCCGCAGTCCATAGTCTTCGCAGTGGCGATTATCACCGTCGTCTACATGCTGGTGGCTATAACCAGTATCAGTGCCGTTCCGTGGCAAGACCTCGCCATATCATCCGCACCGCTCGGCCTGGTAGTGAAAACGGCAACCGGAGCGAAACTGTCTGGAGTCCTGTCAATCATCGCTCTGTTCGCAACAGCCAACACAGTTCTGTTTGGACTCATGGCCGCTTCCCGACAAACATTCGGAATGGCAAGAGCCGGTGCAATTCCGGCGCGATTAGCTTCACTTTCTGCTCGGCGCGGAACCCCGGGTCAAGCGATAGTGTTCGTCGCCGTATTGTCCGGGATATTTTCATTAACGGGCGATATTGGTGCGGTTGCACAGATGAGCAATGCGGCCGTGTTGATTGCATTCATCCTGGTGAATGCATCGTTAATCTGGATCGCAAAGAAACAGCCGGCCGGCAACAACTCTCGTATAGCGAGCAGGTTCACGATACGCGGCTTCAGGATTATGCCGATTATGGGACTGCTGACGTCCGTGGTTATGCTGGCGTACACCGGAACCGTGCCGGTGCTGCTGGGATGTGCGGTGGTGGCGAGTGGAATTGCGGTAAGAGTGTTCATGGAACGCACAAATCAGACAGCTTCTGAACAGTCAATCAATCCACAGGAATAGTCGCAAAGCCTGCTGAAATAGAAAAGGGCCGGGAATTGATCCCGGCCCTCTTGCTGTTTCAGATCAGGGATTAACCCTTGTAGTGAAACTTGTTCGAACCGGTCCGTGTAAATTCGGACATTGAACGGAGGACTGCACCGACCATGGTTCCAGGTCGAGCAACACCGAGATCAACACCGTCAGCAGTGAGTGCGTCTATAACATCCTGTGCGCTGATGTCAGTCTTACGGCGCTTGCCCAGTTCCAACGCTTTGGCCTGGACTTTACTCTTGCGTGCGGCTGCTCCAGCGCGGTTTGGCGTGCTGCCACTGCGACCACCTGCTCGCAGCGAGAAGAGAACGCGGTTGTCTTCAGCCACGATGCGAACCTTTTTGCCAGCAACGCGAGCGGCATTGCTGATGCGCGGACGAAGATTCTTTACAGTTTCGCTACCCTCTGGGACAAGCGCACGAGCCTGTCCGGGCTTCAGCGCAGCAATCACATCAATAAGCTGCTGCATCTCGGGTGAACGCTGTCGGCCTCGCGGCTTCTGCTGCATGTCGGCAATATTTGCTTCTACGATCTTCATCCGTCCAACACTTTCTGCATAGATCTGAATTTGAGTGTTTGTTGAGCCGCGAACTGGTCAACAGCTATTAATGCTATTTCACAAGCCTACTCATTGCAATTATGAAAAAAGCATAATTACGTGAACAAACCTCTGAATAATGCGCCGAATGAGTAAATGCTTTCCACCGCCCTAGGCTTCCATGATTACGGAAACTGCCGAATAGCTTCACACATTCGTGACATTCATCAGGTTCCAAGCCAGGCGCTTGCACAAATCAAGCGGAAACGGCGATTTGCGTCAGAACAGAGAATCAACGTTGCCGAGCACGGCTTCAAGCTGATCCAGGGTAAACGGCTTGGACAAGAATTGATCTGCACCGAGTTGTATTACAGCCTCTCGGTCATCACGATTAGCATGAGCGCTCATGACAATTATGTGTACCGGACGCGGTGCCGAACCCCTGCGTAATTCTCGCAACAGTTCAATCCCGTCCATACGCGGCATCATTATGTCCAGGAACATAAGTGGAGGCGTCTCCAGCCTTAACGCGTCCAATGCCTCAACACCGTCTTTTGCCACGCTCACATCTTCGTGACCGAGTTCCTTTAACATGGCCCTCACAGCCAATTGAGTGTTGGGGTCATCTTCAACTATCAAAATGGGGTTCATTTAGATGGGTGTATCCGACTAACAGAATCAGGGTGACTAAAACGGGGACTCGGCGCCAACTGCATCCGCAAGCTGATGCAATCTGAACGGCTTTTCCAGTATGAGGTCCAGGCCGAGTGCCTTCATTCCTCCCTGTGGTACCGGGTTTGTCATCGCCGTCATCAACACCACTTTACCCGGCTTCGCAGTGTCCGGGTCACTTCCCAGCATCCGAAGAAACTCCATGCCATCCGTGACCGGCATGACCAGGTCCAACAGCAATATGTCTGGCTGGAGTTCCTTCAACAGGCTGTACCCTTCGACCGCATCTGAGGCCGAATGAACTTCATAACCACCAATAACCTCGAGCCCTGCCTCGATAGCAGACCGTACCGATTCCTCGTCTTCGATAATCAACACGGTTCGAGTTTCAGATGCTTCTGGCATCCCTAATCGCTTTCTGCAATGTCCCATGTACGCCTTTGAATATGGTGGTGCATTGTCCAACGGGAGGCCACATTCGTTGCTGCGAACGGGAGGATTATACGGTTACCCTGTCAGACAGTTGGTTTCCAATGTGCCTTTGCACCGAACGCAGAGGACGGGAGCAATGGAATCTAAACAAATCACATGGACGCCGGAACCAGAATGACCACATCTTCTCGCAATGTCTTTGGAGCTTCGCTGACAGGTGCACCTGTGACCACCGCACTGGTTGCGATAAACGTGCTGGTTTTCATGCTGCTCACGGTAACCGGCGGTTCTGACAACGCGGCAAACCTCTATCGGTGGGGAGCCAAGTATGGCCCGGCAATAGCAGATGGAGAGTGGTGGAGGCTGGTCCTGCCCATCTTCATGCACATCGGTTTTTTCCATCTGCTGACCAACTCCATTGGCCTACTTATCTTCGGATCAATGGCTGAACAACTGCTGGGTGGCCGGGTATATCTGTCGATCTACCTCGTCACCGGAGTTCTGGGGAATGTTGCCAGCTATGTAATCTCACCGACGCTGGGAGCTGGCGCATCGGGAGCCGTGTTCGGCGTAATCGGAGCGTTCGGAGTCTATCTGCTGCTGAACAGACGTGTGATGGGTGAAGTGGCACGACAGGCGATCACCAGCATCTCTTTCATCATCGTGCTTAACCTTGTGATTGGTTTTGCCACCTCCGGCATCGACAACGCGGCTCACCTCGGGGGAATCGTCGCCGGCATGGCAATGGCGTACCTGGTTGCGCCGAGACAACGCTTCGTCCTGACACCGGGTGGATACGGTATTTCTCCAGCTCAACTCGGTGTCCATATCCAGAAACGCCCCGGCTACATGCTTGTACTTGCCGTCGTGGTCGCTATGGTAATCACCGTAGCAGCGACAGCTATCAGATCCAGTGATTACCCGTATCCGAACGATTTTGAAAGCTGCGGGTATCACTTTGCTGATTTCTCAGACCCGGTCGGTAACTTCCCGTTCGGCTGCCGTTCATTACGTGACTGATCTCACGCGATAAATAGCCACCATTGACATCAACTACAGTTGTTACTGATAATCCGTATCATAATACTGGAGCGCTGATCAATGACGACCACTGAGCAGATGCGGCATGACCTCATCACCACACTAGAAGACCGCGGTTTCCGGTTGACTAAACCTAGGCGTGATGTGGCGACGGCAATAGAAACCCAGGCAGACGCATTTACCGCTGAAGACCTGTGTGAATCGCTTCCCGCAGTCGGTCGCGCAACCGTCTACCGGACAATCAAGCTCCTCGTAGACACCGGCGCTCTCTGCAAACTGGCGATGCCTGACGGAGCGCCAAAGTACAGCCTCGCACGAGTTGGTCATCACCACCACACGGTCTGTGTTCGATGTGGAAAAGTCAGCGACTTCCGAGACACCACGGTTGAACGTATGCTCAGGTCGCTTGCCAAAGAGATCGATGGCCAGATCGTCGGACACCGCATGGAAGTTTACGTAGACTGCTCAGACTGCGTGCCATGACATAATTCTCACCCCAAACCCGGCGCAGCAAACTGCAAATTAAGTGATACCAAGTATCGTCACTGATTCTCCAAAACAGAACACCACCACAAAGGACCCCATCCTCGTATTTGATGAGGTCTGGTTCGGCTATGGCGGAGAACCTGCCGTCAAAGACATAGCCTTTTCTGTAACGCGCGGCGAATTTATGGCGGTACTCGGCCCGAACGGCAGTGGCAAGACCACGCTTCTCCGGCTGGCACTTGGCCTTGTGAAGCCAGATCGAGGCGAAGTAAGGCTCTTCGGCCAAAACCCGCAGTCGTTCACGGACTGGTCACGCGTGGGCTATGTGCCGCAGCGAGTAG
>JAURLM010000107.1 GCA_030831265.1 Chloroflexota bacterium | reverse complement strand
ATTTCATTCGCCAATTCCAGGGAGAACCTGAACGAGGGTATCAAGCGACTCCGTAAGATGCTGGTTGGCGAGTAAATTTGCCGTCCGTCGAAAGTGATTACTGAAAAGACCCGGGTCATAAACCGGGTCTTTTCGCGTGCATCAAGTTGAGGCGTGGATTGATTAGTGTTGCTTGAGATAGAACGTCATCGATTGCAACGCAATGACCGGGTCGACTCCCTGCACGCGCACATCCGGAGGCACTACCGGGGCTATCGGCGCGTAGTTCAGGATTGACTTGATGCCGGCGCGAACCAGCAGATTAATGACTTCCTGTGCGTAAGGGGCTGGCACCGTCACGATGCCAATGGTGATGTTGCGCTCTTTGACCGTGGCTTCCAGCTCGCTCATCGCCTGCACGCGCATGTTGCCGACCTCGTGTCCGACAAGCCGCTCATCCGCGTCGAACGCAGCGACGATTCGGAAGCCTTCCGGCTCGAATCCCGGATAGGCAACGACAGCGCGACCGAGTCGACCGACACCGAGCAGGGCAGCGTTCCATTGTTTGTCCAGGCCAAGGATTGAACGTAATCGGTCAGCAAGATTCTGAACGTCGTACCCGCGACCTTGTTTGCCGAATCTCCCAAAGTAGGAAAGATCTTTGCGGATCTGCGCCGGGGTCATCTGGAGGTGCATGCCAAGCTGTTCTGAGCTAATCACCTCAGTACCGTTGGCTGCAAATTGCCCGAGCACGCGCACGTACAAGGGAAGTCGCTGTACCACGACTTCCGGCACATTGGCGGTATCTATGATCTCGATACCCGGTTCGGTGCGGGCCATACTTGTCACTACCAGAACGTGCGTTTGCAATACCCCGTGTTTTGTATCACAAAGTAGATAGCTGTGCCATGCTGAATCCTCATCTTCAGTGGAACGGGCCACACCTACAATAAAGTGGTGAATCATATTCCCACTCGTGAACAGGTGTAACGGCGATGTATGTGGCGGCGGCGAAGATCAACCTGCACATTCCAGCCAGCCAATCACTGAAAGACCGGCGCAGCGTATTGTGCGCTCTATCAGATCGCTTGCGTGCGAAATTCGGCGCGGCTGTTGCAGAAGTGGGCGGGCAGGACACCTGGCAGGTGGCGGTTATTGGCGTAAGTGTCGTCAGCGGAACGATGAGTCACGCCAGGGAACGGCTGGACGAAGTTGTGCGGTTCATTGAGGAGTTCTCACCCGAAGCATTGGTGACTGCGGTTGAGGCAGATGTAATCCCGTTTGAGGATTGAGCCGCAGGTGCGCTTTTCGTCAAATCTGGGTGCCTGAGAAAAAGAAAACGCTCCGTGGCTCGGATCAGCACACGGAGCGTGTCTTTGGTCGGTTCGCTGTTGCGTTGAAATGCTTAAGCGGCGACGGTGTTCTTGGCCCGTTCGGCAACTGCGCGTCGCGCTGCTGCTGGCGAGTCGACAGTGAACGAGCACTGCAGGCACTGCAGTACTGCGCCGTCTTGGCCGGCAGCAAGTTCAACGTCGCCTGCGCACTTTGGGCAAGCCTTCATGTAAATCACGTCCACACCCTCGTTTCTACGATTTCGTTCTGCCCCCGCTCCAAAAAAAAGAGTCGAGGCATGTCTGGCCGCTGGATTGTTTAGAAACGTGACGAATCCGGTCGTGGTTCTAAACTCATCGCTGCGAGCCGACGGCGAATCATACAGTGCGATTTCGCCGGTGTCCACGTATTTTCGACCGGATTCGTAACGGAAATGTTACGGGCAATCCAACGCCATGTTTCAGCCAAGCCAGCCATTGATACTTTACACGAACCATGTGAACTATTACAATTCGTTGTGTGTGAGGCAGGGCTGATTTCATCTGTGCCTGAGTTCGCACAAGAAGGTTTGTAAGGGTAATGGACCGAGATTTCGCAGAAAAAGCCGGGTCATTCGATTCCCACCGCATCAGCGGTTCGGGAGATTGGGTGATGGCAGCTGAGTTTGATCGAATACTTGGGGAAATCCTTTCTGCAGCCGGTCTTGGAGACGAATTCCGGCAAGCATTGCCTGCCCCACGTAGGGAGCAAGAGGCGTCGGGTGGTTCCGGTGCTCATAGACCGCTGCAGGACAGCGATAGATATGAAGCGGTTTACGTAATCAGTGTTGCTGCCAGGCTTGTGGCGATGCACCCGAACACGTTGCGCAAGTATGACAAAGAGGGACTTGTAAGCCCTTCAAGGTCGGAAGGCCGCCAACGGCTGTATTCGGATACCGATGTACAGCGACTACAAATTGTGCGGACGCTGGCGGAGCGATACGGAATAAACCTGTCCGGTGTGCGGTTGGTGATGGATCTTGTGCGCGTGATAACCGGTGTGGTGAACCTGCTTGAGAACAGTGACGAACTACACGGCAAGGCTTCGGCTGAGGTTGCAGCGAGGGAGTTGCGACGGATGCTGGCGAGCCTTGGTGCAAGGTAGCCACGTCAAATAGCAGTTAGACCTAGATGATGTGTAAGAGGAGTAGAAACACGGCTGATGAGTACTGAAGAACAGCGAGAGGAAGAAACGCCAGATATCGTCGAAGAGGCTGAATCCAGCGTCACTTCGGATATCGAGGCGCGATTGGCTGAGGCAGAGCGCGAAGTCGACCAGTTCAAGCGACTGGCACAGCGCGCCCAGGCTGATCTCATCAACTTCCGCAACAAGGTCAGAGGCGACCAGGAATCACTCCAGGCGCGTACTGCAGAGCGGGTTGCACGACGGTTTATTGAGGTAGCAGATCAGCTGGAGCAGGCGCTCGCACCCATAGTGGCTGAAAGCGCTGACAACCAGTGGGTTGCCGGCGTGGAGGCAATCTACCAGAACCTTGTCAGTGCCCTCAGGTCAGAAGGGTTTGAACGGTTCGACGTAGCGGGTGAGCAATTTGATCCCCGAAGGCACGATGCTCTGCTCGCCTCTCCCAGTACTGAGCACGCACCTAATTCGATCATCCGTCAGATGACTGCTGGATATATGCGTAATGGAGAAGTTGTCCGCCCGGCGCAGGTCGAAATAGCGACATCGCCGCCGGATTCAGCTGAATAAAGCGAATAGAGCAATGCGGGCGGCTGACTGGAACGGGCCGCATCCACAGTGAACAGGCGTGCCGAAGGGCATGAAATACAGGAAACGAAATGGCAAAGATACTTGGAATTGACCTCGGAACCACGAACTCTGCAATGGCAGTGATGCAAAGTGGTGAGCCGGAAATCATCGAAAACGGTGAAGGTCGGCGGACAACCCCGTCTGTTGTGGCAATCAACACGAAAACCGATGAACGGTTTGTTGGAGAGCTTGCGCGCCGACAGGCGATCACAAACGCCGAAAACACGATCTACTCTGCGAAGCGTTTCATGGGTCGCCGGTTTGACGACGAAAGCGTCAAGCAAGACGCCAGCCGAATGTCATTCAAGCTGTCCGCTCTCAAGAACGGCGACGCTGGCATCGTCTTCGGTGGAAAGACCCTTTCACCGCCGGAGATTTCAGCGATGATCCTTCGCAAGCTGAAGGAAGACGCGGAGGCCAAGCTTGGCGAAACGAT
>JAURLM010000106.1 GCA_030831265.1 Chloroflexota bacterium | reverse complement strand
GACCTCGAACGCCACATGGGGAATCGGCGCCCCTTCGATGACGTGAACCATCGTGTGATCCTGCGTCTCGGTCCAGACAAGGCTCTTGCCATCCTCCATAGCAGGGATGACCTCAAGGCCAATGAGGTCACGGTACATGGGTAGCGACTTGTACCTGTCCGTGATGGGCTGGCCGACGTGGTTGATGGTTTTGATGCGGACGCCGGGGCGGTTTTCAGGATTTGTCATTTTGTACCGGTGGAATTTGTGATGGATGAGAGCTGATTGCGGTCTGCGCGTACAGGGTGACTGAGCACAGGGCGCACGTCAATTACGGCTTCAACAGCACGGAGCGCGCACCGGGCGGCGCGTCTATGGCGACGCGGTACGCCTCGGCAGCCTCGTCCAGCGGCAGCACCGTCGAAACCAGCGGTGTGAGGTCTACCTGGCGTAGTCGGATCGCCATTTCAGCGCGGCGGACCTGCTCTAAGGTCGGCCAGGGTAGAGCGTGTTCAGAAGAACCGGGTTCGGTTGAAATGGCCGCTGTTCGTGCGGGGAGTTCCGGAATAGCCATACCTGCGGTGATTATTACGATAGCCGGGGCGTGGGATGCAATGTCCCCTGCTTCGACCGGAGCGGCTCCGTAGGCTTTGCCTGCTGCGAGTTTTGCCGCGTGCGGTTCCAGGACCAGCGAGATGTTTCCCTTGCCACGCCGGTGCTTCAGCCATGCCAGCGCGGTCAGCCCGGCCGCGTCACACCCGATCACCAGCACTGGTTTGTCTGCTGCCAGTTTGAGTGCTTCTTCGGCCGCGGCGATTCCCTGTGCGGCTGCCCCACCCGCGAACACGGAACGTTCTTCAGATGCTGCGGTTGTCCTGGTGAGGGTTTCGTCAGCGTGCGGTACTCGAACGTATTCAGCGTGACCACCGTCCAGGTTGCCTGAACCGAAGAGCTGCAACGTTCCGTTGTCACCAGTGGGAACTACCGAGCGGGCTACGACGAGGTCGTCGATGTTCACGGATGTCACAGCTTCACCGATCTCGACCACTATGCCTACAAACTGCGTTCCGGGCGTTGACACAGCGTTGCCTGCGCGTGCGGCAGCAGCTATGTCCCACGGGCCGATTGCCGTTGTCGTGACCATAAGCACAGCGTCTGTGGGAGCGACAATCTCTGGTCGCGGGACTTCGGCAATTTCGACCAGTGCGCCCGTGCCGTTGTTGCGCGGGGAGCGATTCAGCCTGACAGACAGCATTGGTGAGGAGTAGTCCTAGCGGTGAAGCGTGATGGCAACAACTGAGTATGGCGGAAGTTCCGGCGTAAGGCCCGTCAGCGTGTTCAGGGTAAGCGGGGCGATAGAGTCCAGCACCTGAGTGAACTCAGCGGGATTGGAGACCGTGATGTCCGGTATGTGAACGCCGTTGATTGTCGTCTCGTTACCCGTGAAGGAATCAGGGTTGGTCATGGACCGCGGGGCAATGCTGGTCATCACGTACGCTTCAGCACCAGTCGGAATGAACCCGGAAAGGTTCAGGTGTGCCTGTGCTCGCTGACCGCTCATGTTGATGAGCATCAACTTCAAGACGCTGGGATCAGACGAATTCCTGCTGGCCCAGATCACAACATTGTTGAGCGGGTCTGATGTCTGGCTCTGGACCATCACATTGCCGAAATGCTGGGCATAGAGCCACTGGGTCAGGTAGGTAGCTCGTACGTCAAACACATCCTGGACGTCGATGCCCACCAGCCCGGTTGAGATGCCTTCTCCGGTAGTCCCGCTCTCAAGGTCGTTGTAGACCATTATGTCCAGGCCGTTGTATGCCCAGCGAGCCATCACGTCAGCCATCCAGATTGCGGCGACATGATTGCCGTTTACCGGGTTTTCCGGAGAGTAGGCATGTGGGCCATAACTGGTTATCGCCGTCTCGCCGCCGGGATTGTCCACAGCGAACGTTTTGAGGTAGTAATCACTGATTGTCGCAGTGATCGCCCTGCGATACCGGAGGTGATCGGTGTCCACCGGGTTCACGGTTGGCCTGTCGCAGGCAAAACCGATCCAGCAGCCTGCGCCTGCGCGCGTGTTGTAGTTGAGCAAGGAGTCGATGGAGCCAACCTGGTACTCGAACGCGTATTCGTTGTTCGACCAGTCGATCAGTTGATACCACTGGAAGCCCAGGGCATCCGGCTTTGCTGTTGGGTGACCAAGGAGCGTATCCAGCCAGCGGTTCCGTGACGGTGAACTGGGTGATGGTCCCATTACGTAAATCGTGGGATCCACCGCTTTCATTGCGGCCGAATAGGTAGCAAACCTGTCAGCGTACGGGAACTCACTGAGGCATCCGTTTGAATCGATTTTGTCGCCAAGCTCCCAGTATTTGAACTTGTATGCGTGCTCGATGTTGGTGTAACGGACGAGGTCCGCCCACATCGCCGGGTTGTTGTCACAGATATTTACCTGGACAATCGTCTCGGCCGAAAGCTCGGCTGCGAATGCTGCGTAGCTGTCGATCATTGCCGGCTTGTAGGCATGCAGGTAGTCGTACTGCTTGCCTGTACCAGCTTCTGTGAAAGTCCAGTCACCATCGACGGGCGCCTGATTGGCACGATCCCACCCGGTATTGTTGGACCAAAGGCCACCGGCGAACCGGATGATTCCGGGTTTTATGCGCAACGCTGCTTCGAGCAGCGCGGCGCGGCGCGGTGATGCTGGATCTGCGATGTCACCCCATATCCACGATCCGGTCTTCATAGCGACACCGCGCATGGCGGGGTTGAAGTTGTTTACATCGGTGTCTGCGTCAACCGTAAAGATGTAGTTCGCAACATTCGCAACGAAGGTCTTCTCTGTCGTGGATCGAGTGTTCCCAACGCCGTCCTGGATGTTCCTGACACTCAGTGTGTATTCAGTGCCCGGTTTGAACGTCCAACCGGATTTAAGCTGAACGAATCTTCCCGACTCCACTGTTGCCTCAACTGTTGCGGTCTGACCGGTTATGAAAGCGGCATCCGTGGATGAGCGTACTTCGTAAACCGCTGTTTCCGCATTCGCTGCAGGTTCAGAGAATTCAACATTTATCGTGTTTGCCGAAGCGTCATAAACGGACAGGATCGCTGGTGGTTCTACGTCTGGAAGGCGTACCAGGCTGATTTCGCCGAATGCCACAGAGTTTTCACTGTTGTCCAGTGGTCCGATTTCTCCGCGGAAACCAATGCCGCGCACACCTCTTGTAGTTGCGAAAGTGTCTAGCGATTCCAGTGGAACCGAGAATGTGAACCAGCGACCGGGTGGCACGTACACCTGCGCTGAATTTGCACCCGGTTCCCATGGTTCCACCGCAAGGTTGACGCTGATCCATGATCCCGGACCATTCATGCTCTGCACTGTGAACCGGACATGTGTGAAGGCTGTGAGATCCATTTCACCTGGAGCATAAATGCTCATGAAATCGCCACTGTTGCCGATGATCGACAGGTTTTTCTGAAGCGTGGCAGCGTCGTTATACGTGCGGCCGGTGAAGTTCTTGTCGGGAGCAGGAGAGTTCCATGACAGGACTCCAAATCCTTCTCGCAACTTGCCGCCCGCGTAGAGCTGGAGGGTTTCATCTGCAGGCACCGGTGTAGCTTCCGGTGTTGGCGTTGGTGTAGGCAACTGTGGCGTTGGCGTCGGCGGCATGCGGAATGGCGTCGGTGTGATCGTGATGCTGGAAGGGGATGTCGTGGGTTGAACGACTAGAGTGGGAGCCGGAGAGGGAGTGACGCTGGCAGGCGCGTTTACTGGAGTTGCGGTTGGCGTCGTTCCCCCGCCTTGCAGCGTTTCGAGCGGGGATACGGACGGTGCGCTAAAGATGTCGCGATCTTTTGGACTTGAGCAGGACAGGGCTGTAAGCAAGAGGGCAGCTGCCAGTACCAGGGAACTGCATCTCTTCATATGTTTGGCCGCGCCTGTGATTTCGAATAGTTCATTGCATTCAACTGCTTCAATATGACCCAACGACACGGTGTCTGCAATGGCTTACGGCCAATTAGAAGTTAACCCTTTGGGTTAGGCATGTTCCTGTCACCTGGTTAGTGGAGTGAATTCGTCACGGCACAGGTTGATTGACCAATGCCGAAGATCAGGCCCACTAACCGAGGTATTCCTTGATCCTGTCAGCCAGCTTTTGCGTCATTCCGGGCGTTGAAGCCAGTTCTTCCACCGCCGCTTCTCGTATCCCCTTCACTGAACCGAACTTACGCACGAGATCACGTTTTCGTTTTGGGCCAATGCCAGGAACTAGATCAAGCGCTGACTGTGTGGACTGCTTGCTACGCAGGTTCCGATGATAGGTAACGGCGAACCTGTGAGCCTCATCCCGTGCTCGTTGAACGAGAAAAAGCGCTTGAGAGTTTCGCGGTAACACAACTGGTTCAGGTGAATCTGGCAGGAATATCTCTTCTTCTCGTTTGGCCAGTGACGCCAGTGGCACGTCAATGACTCCGAGTTGGAACATGGTTTCTTGCGCTGCGCTCAACTGACCTTTGCCACCGTCAATCAAGACCAGGTCAGGTGTTTCGCCGAAAGATTTGGCATCAGGTTCTTCACCGCCTTCGCTGGCTTCGTTTGCCGTGGCCAGTCGTTTGAAACGGCGTGTGAGCACCTCTTTCATGGAGGCGAAGTCGTCGTTGTTCTGCGTCTGTTTCATGCGGAACCGCCGATAGTCCGCGTTGTTCGGCTTGCCATCCACGAAAACGGACATACTGGCGACGACGTTGGTGCCCTGTATATGGGAAATGTCGTAGCACTCGATTCGGTGTGGGGTCCGAGGCAAGTTGAGCTGCTCTTCGAGCTCGGACATCGCCTGCTGCATCAGCGTTTCGTTGGACAGCATCTTTATCTTTAGCTGTTCCAGTCCCTGCGCCGCGTTCTTGCTTACCATCTCGACAAGGCGCTTCTTTTCGCCGCGCTGCGGAGTGGAAAAACTGACCGGGCCATCACGCCGTTGCTGTAACCACGTTTCCAGTACGTCTGCGTCTTCGATCGGCTCTGGCACAAGAATTGTGCGAGGAATGTACGAAGCCGAGTCATAGAACTGCTGCACGAACTGTCCGACGATCTCGGCAACAGAACTGTCACGCGTGCCCTGCATGATGAAGTGGTCACGGCCAATGAGATTGCCCTGCCGGATGAAGAAGGTTTCCACCCATGCTTCGTCG
>JAURLM010000105.1 GCA_030831265.1 Chloroflexota bacterium | reverse complement strand
TTGACTCAATGGTCTCGTGTTGCAGTAGATAGTGAGCCAGTGCATCCAGTTCCTTTGAGTGTGCTTTCAGAATTTCCGTCGCGTGCGTTTCACCCTCTCGCAGGAGCCGGTCGATCTCCCCATCAATCACGACTTCAGCCCGTAGCGAGTAGTCTCGTTGCTCGGACATTTCACGGCCGAGGAAGATAGCCCCGCCCTCGCGCTTACCAAACATGCGCATGCCCAGCTTGTCACTCATACCGAACTGGGTGACCATGCCCCGAGCGATCTTTGTCGCCTGTTCAATGTCACTGGATGCGCCTGTTGTGATCTTTCCGAACTTGATCACTTCCGCGACGCGTCCGCCCATTGCCGATGCAATCATGGCCTCCAGCTCAGGACGGGTTTGCAGCGAGCTGTCTTCCTGCTCATATCGGGTGAAACCGCCTGCGTGCCCGCGGGAAATGATCGACATCTTGCCGATGTTTTTTCCTTCTGGCATAAAGTGGGAAACCATAGCGTGTCCAGCTTCATGATAGGCAACAAGCTCTCGCTCTTCCTTGCTCATCACCTTGCTCTTGCGCGCTGGTCCCATGCTCACGCGGTCGATAGCCTCAGTCAGTTCATGCAGGCTGATGCTCTTGCGGTTGCGACGTGCGGCAAGGAGGGCCGCTTCGTTGATCAGGTTCGCAAGGTCTGCACCGGAAAATCCGGGTGTCTGCCGGGCTATGTCCTGCAGGTCAACGTCTTTTTCAATTGGCTTGCCCTTGGCATGAACATCCAGGATTGCGGTACGCCCGCGGATGTCCGGATTGTCTATGGTCACCCGGCGGTCGAAACGCCCGGGACGCAGGAGCGCCGGATCGAGAATGTCAGGCCGGTTTGTTGCAGCAATGACGATTACGTTTGTGCTGGTGTCGAAACCGTCCATCTCCACAAGGATCTGGTTGAGGGTCTGCTCACGTTCATCGTGACCGCCACCAAGACCTGCGCCACGGTGACGTCCAACAGCGTCAATCTCGTCGATAAAGATGATGCAGGGTGCGTGTCGCTTTGCCTGATCGAAGAGATCACGCACACGGGACGCACCGACACCTACGAACATTTCAACGAACTCGGAACCCGAGATTGAGAAGAACGGGACGCCAGCTTCACCTGCGACCGCGCGGGCCAGCAGCGTTTTACCGGTTCCTGGAGGGCCGAAAAGCAGCACACCTTTAGGTATGCGCGCTCCAAGTGCCTGGAACCGTTCCGGGTACTTCAGGAACTCAACAACTTCCTCAAGCTCTTCTTTTGCTTCCGGTACTCCGGCTACATCGAAGAAGGTGACGGTTGCCTTGGTGCCAACGAACATGCGAGCACGGGAGCGGCCAAAACTCATTGTCTGGTTATTGCTGCCCTGCGCCTGCCGCATGATGAATATGATGAACCCCAGCATCAACAGGAACGGTAGTGCTCCCGCGATTATTCCGAGGAATACGCTCAGGCCACTTGAGCCCTTTGGTTCAAGCGAATAGTTGGTCAAAGGAACGTCTGCGTTGGTCAGCAGCTCAGCCATGGTGATGCCCGGCTCTTTGCGAGCTTCGTAGGACTGGTTGCCACTTGTGGCGTAGACAACGTCACCGCGCACTTCAATTTGCACCGGCGTTGCTGAGGTGTTGTTACGCGCCATTTCAATCAGCTGTGTGATTGGAACCTCGGTAGGTCCGCCCAGTGAGGAGCGGCTGAGATACCAGATGGCTGCGATCACCGCGATCACGATCATCAGGTATACGAGGCTGTTGCGCATCCAGCGGTTAGTCATATTGGAGTCTTTGGCTGGCTTGGCCCATTGGGCGACTGTGGGTAACCGGGCGACAGTAATTTGTGCGGGCTCGGAAGTTCAAGCAAGAGTAATCTTACCATGTCATTCGGTCTGCCCTCCTTACCGCCAATTGCTGATACGGTCAACACTCAGGCGAAGTTTCGTTGAGGTTGCGGGCTGTAATTGCTATAGTTATAGACTGCGCCCGGTAGGTTGCAGGGGAGCCGCGTGCTGTTTCATCTGTATTCCTCCCCTGAAAACCGTGATGCGAGAAGCATCTGGCCGGGTGTATTTTCCTTCGGTTCGTATTTGGAGGTTTCGCAGCAATATCAAAAGACTACCGGACAAACAGACGTATTCGTGTGCCTATGGTTCGAGTTATTCGCGGTGAATCCGCGACGGAATCTGAGGTGATGCGGACCGAAGACGCGCTGGCTCTGGCTGAAGAGTTGAGCCTTGACCTGGTGGAAGTCGGCCCTAACCAGAACCCGCCTGTATGTCGGCTTCTAGATTACGGACGGTTCCGATACAGGCAAAGTAAGAAGGAACGTGAAGCGCGTAAGGCTTCTCGCGGTGCGACGCAGCAACGAGAAGTACGTATGTCACCGGTTATTTCGGAAAACGACATCAATTCGAAAATCCGAATAGTCAAGGGATTGCTGGACGAGGGAGCAAAGGTTCGTGTTGCGGTAACTTTCCGGGGTCGTCAACAGACTCACCCGGAAATTGCAATGCGGGTACTGCGCAAGGTCGCCGAAGGGGTTAAGGACTACGCGAAGCTGGAACGGGCTCCGACGATGGAGGGCCGTGCGCTGGCGATAATGCTTGCCCCGGATAAAGTGCTGCAACAGCAGCAGAAAAAAGAACAACAGCCTGCAGGCGCATCTGAAGATACGGATGCGGATGGTGCAATCGAAAATGCCTAAGCTAAAAACACACAAGGGTGCACGCCGTCGGTTTCACGTTACCGGCACCGGTAAGGTTGTGCGAACTCGCGGGCCTAAGAGCCACTTTCGGCGCAAGAAGCCCAGCCGGTTGAAGAGGCTGTTTGGTGCCAAAGTAGGGCTGGACTCTGGCGTGTTCTCTCGCAAGATTATCCAGGGTCTTGGCGGTATCAAGAACGCCTAGTTCGAGCCGTTCTTTATTTACAGGATTGTTGGCACCGCTATTTCGTCATGAGTGCGATGAGCGATGCCTGTTTCACAGGAGTTTGAGAGTTGGCCAGAGTTAAGCCCGGAAAAACCACAAGGCGTCGCCATAAGGCCGTACTGGCGGCGGCAAGCGGTTATCGCGCATCACGCAGCCGACGTTACAAGGTTGCTAAAGAAGCGATCTACCACAGCATGGCGTATGCCACGGCCCACCGCCGGCTCAAGAAGCGTCAGTCGCGATCCCTGGCCATTATTCGTATCAACGCGGCTGCAACGGCCAACGGCATGAGCTACTCCACGTTTATTCACGGCCTCAAGCAGGCGGGTGTAGACCTGGACCGTAAGTCCTTGTCCGAACTGGCCATCCGCGAGCCTGCTGCATTTACCCAGGTGGTCAATGCAGCGAAGGCGGCTGTCAGCGCATAGCCTGTGACGCCCGGGTTGACTGATATGCCGGGATAAGTTGCTACTCAAAGGAACCGCGAGAACATCGCGGTTCCTTTTTTGTCTTCCGAATTGTGGACCGGGACTGCCTTGAAAAGCTTCGTACCGCAGTAGTTAGTGATGAGTGCCGCGACTCAGGCTACTGCTGAGTCCACCATCACGGCAACGAACAGCAGGGCAAGGTACAGGAGGGAGTAGCGGTACAGGCTCCATGCGAACCCTCGCGGTGCGCCCCTGTACAACCTGACTGCGTAGTAGATGAGCCCAACTCCCAGCGCAATTGATGTTGTCAGGTATATGACGCCGAGAGTCGATTCAGCCACCGTGTACAGAACCGTTACGGCGACGACCAGCACTGAATACAGGAGTATCTGTAGTTTCGTCTGCGCGTCACCGTGGACTACCGGCAGCATCGGGATGCCGGCTCGTGAGTAATCACTCTTGATCATGAGCGCCAGTGCCCAGAAGTGGGGTGGTGTCCAGAAGAAGATGATTGCGAACAGGTACCATGCCGAGAGCGTGAGCTGTCCGTCAACTGCTGCGTAACCCACCAGCGGCGGTATCGCCCCGGCAGCGCCACCTATAACGATGTTGTGGACGGTGTTGCGTTTGAGCCAGACTGTATACAAACCGAAGTAGAGGGCTGTGCCGACCATTGCCAAGCCTGCTGCAAGGAAGTTGGTGGTCAGCGATAGCAGCGCGAATGAGGCGATGTTCAGGGTGATGCCGAAGATGAAGGCATTTCGACCCGTGACCCGCCTTAGTGCGACAGGGCGTGCCTTGGTGCGTCCCATACGCCGGTCGAGGTCTTCCTCGAACCACATGTTAAGTGCGCTGGCTCCGCCTGATGCAAGTGCTCCGCCCAGCAGGACATACAGGATCAACATTCCCGACGGTACGCCGCGCTCGGCGGCGAAAATTCCTGTTGTCGCTGTCAGGAGCAAAAGCGACATCACCCGCGGCTTCGTCAGG
>JAURLM010000104.1 GCA_030831265.1 Chloroflexota bacterium | reverse complement strand
GTTGAGTTCGCCGAAAAGATGAACATCCCGGTAGCCACCGCGTTGAACGCAAAAGAAACCTTCCCCGCGTTCCACCCGCTTGCAGTTGGCACGCCCGGTTCATACTCACGGGAATGTGCAAACCGGGCCGTTGTCGGAGCGGACCTCGTGTTCTTCATCGGAAGCCGCACAGGTGGGCAGGTAACGCATGACTGGAGAATCCCGAAACCCGGAACTCGCGTTGTGCAGTTGGACATCAGCCCGGAAGAGATGGGACGCTCATACTCGATCACCGCGGGCTTGCAGGGCGACGCCAAAGCATCTCTTCGCAAGATGATCGCCGCGGCTGCCGGGCTGAACACATCACCATCTGCTGCCCGGACAAAGTGGATCAAGCATGTCCAGGGACTCGTCGCCGACTGGCGCAAGGGAGCGGCAGAGCACTACAACTCGGACGTGCTGCCAATGCGGCCGGAGCGTCTTTGCAAAGAGCTGACAGACCACATGCCGGAAGACACTATTCTCGTTTCAGACACCGGTCACTCCGGCATCTGGACCGGCACGATGATCGACTTCAAGCAGCCGGGGCAGAGTTTCATCCGCTGCGCCGGCTCACTGGGCTGGGGGTTACCCGCAGCCATCGGCGCAAAATGTGCGGCACCAGACCGGCCAGTGGTTTGCTTCACCGGAGATGGCGGTGTCTGGTACCACATGACCGAAATAGAGACTGCTGTGCGCTACGGTATCAACAGCGTCTTTGTGGTCAATAACAACGCATCCCTGAACCAGGAACGCCACCTGAACGAAGACAACTACGGTGCCCGGACCTCTGGCTCCGACGAATTGTGGATGCTGCCGGATATCGACTTCGCGGCGATGGCGGAGAACATGGGCGCCCTCGGCATCCAGGTCACGCGACCGGGAGACATGGCGACTGCGTTGGACAAGGCAATCTCGTCAAACCGACCGACTGTCATCGACGTCAAGACGCACATCGACGGCATCGCACCAAAGGCGTGGTTGCCTTAGGCGGCCGTCCGCTCTCTGCTGAATGGAATTGGTGCAGCCGCTAGCTTGCGGCTTGCCGCATGATGTCGCGCAAGTACGCGCCCCAGTCGGTTGGTATGAAGCTCTCACGCGGCTTTTCCAGCAAGCACGGGCAGCCGACATCATTGAACAGCCACGCGGTCCAACTTATGCCATTCGCCTCAAGATAGTCGGCGAAGTGCATGAGGTCGTCGGTGCTGGTCATCCAGAAATTACCAGTTGGTGGGTTTGTGTACGGGCCGAAACCACCAATCAACACCGGGTAAACAGCAGCTACTTCATCCAGTCTCAGCGGACGGAAATATCCATCACCGTTCTGGACGATGTCCCATTTATCGAAAGTGTCGACCTGGAATGCGACGTTCTCACGTTCGATAGGATCATCAAGAGCCTGGAAGACGTAGCGACTCCACTCGGTGCCCAGCAAAAAACCGACGGCCCGCGGGTTGTTCGCACGTAGCGCATCCAGCATGGTGGTAAGCCGCGGCTTCAAATCTGTCCACGTAATGTTGCGTGGTTCGGAGCCGAGAACATAGAGCACAGCGGGCTCGTTGGAATATCGCCCGGCAAGAACCGCTATGCCATCCTCAATCAACTGGGTCGGATACACCGGCTCGTCTTTGATGTCTTCGTAACGCATCGACATTACGGTGTACGCACCGTTCGCTTTCGCAAGAGCGACCATCTGGTCGAGCGCATCCAGGTATTTTGTATTCCCATCAATGATGGGACGGGCAGCGACGTCTATGTGGATCACATTCGCAGACCAGCCATGTGGGCCGTGCGACGTAAGCACCGGTATGGCACTTAGTTCGTAGCTCAAGATGGTCGACAACGGAAGTGCCGGATCCCAGCTCCATTGCCAGTTCTCTATATTGGCTCCCCGAAGCACAACAACCTCACCTGACTCATTAACAATCTTGTTGCCTGCAACGTGCAACCATTCGAGGTCACCTGGAAACGGTCCCACAGGCTCGTTTCGCCCGGATATGACCGGCACCGGCGTTGGCGTCGAAACGGGAGTTGGCGAAGGGACAGGGGTGGGAGTGGTTGTTGGCAGCTGCGTAGGTGTGCTCGTAGGCAACACAGTAGGCGCTGGGGTGATGGTTGGAGCCAACGTCGGAACCACGGTGCGAACCGGACGCAGTGTCGCCGTAGGTTGAGGGATTGATGTTGCCTGAACTGATAGTTGTGTTGCGGTCGGCGACGGTGATGATGTAGGAAGGGTTAACGTGGCACCAGGCATTGCTGTCTGCGCAGTTAACGTCTCAAGCGGGGAACCGGTTGACGTGCCGAACACTGTAGCGGGTGATGTTGACGCACAAGCTACTATCACGGAAACGAAAACAACCAACAGCAATAGCCGAATATGAACTGTGATATGTCTTGGCATTGTCGATGATCTGATCTTAGCTTTTCCAGATCACCACGCTAACGACACCGTTCGGTGTGTAGTAACTACATTCGGTCAACCTCGAGTAGTCGGACGGCTCAAAAAAGACTCTTATTGCACGTCGATGCGTTGTACGCGGGACTAAACCTCAATTTTGAGATGGGTCTTAGGCTCCCAGCCAAGCACGCGCTTCGCCTTTGTCAGGTTGTGCTCTTTCTGATGCTCGTCTCCCGCTATGAAGAACGCATCAAAACGGCCATGACCTTCCTGCACCAGCCCAAGCGCGGCCGCGTAAGCGCTTGCAAGGTCTTCCTCGTCAGTGACAAACAGCGGCGGAGCGCCCCCTGTCCTGTCCACAACGGGGTTTCGACGTTCTTCGATCCATCGGTCACGCGGGCGCGGCCCTGTGATGCGTAGAGCGGCGATGTTCATGTCAAACCAGCGCGCAAAGTACCGGCAAATGCCCTCGCCAAAGCCCTTCGACAGCCCGTACGCACTCGGTGTATCGAGCGGAACCTCTTCCTCCGCAGTGTAGTAATCACGATTTCGGTAGTGAACGCTCATGCTGCTGGTGTAAACGCCCGTACGAACTCCAAGAGACTGCGCCGTGTACAGGAACAGGTGAAGCCCCATGCAGTTCACTTCGTAGTTCTCACGAATAATCTTCGGGTTCTGATCGGTGACACTGCCGCCCTGTGGACTACGCATAACCAACCAGATGAACGAATCGACTCCTGTGAGAGCCTTCTGCAAGTCGGCAGGTTCGAGTACTGACCCTTTCACGAACTCAACACCAGGATGTTTCGGCTCCGTCATATCCAGTACGCGGATTTCATGGTCTTTCTGAAGGTAGGGAGTGATGAAACTGCCAACCATCCCCGAACCACCCGCAAGAAGAATCTTCATCGGTCTGCCTCGAAATCTGAACCGTCCAGCACCATTCGCAAACCGCGGGACGCATCATCCAGCTTTTGTCGATGTTCCGCCGAGAGTTGAATATCAAGTGCTCCGAGGTTCTCCGACATCTGCTTTGCGGTGTCCGCCCCGGATATAAGCACCGTAATCTCGTCGTGTGACAGGACCCATGCCTGCGAAACCTGCGCCACGCTGGCACCGACCTCTGTGGCAACTTCACGCACGGCGTTCAGTACGCTGACCGCTCGACCACGAAGCACGTTTCCGAAGATGCCGCGCCGGCGAGAACCCCAGAGTGAACTGTCATCAGGCATGGTGTCCGGTGTGTAGGCGCCGCTGAGTAGTCCCACGGCCAGCGGGCTGTACGCCATGATGCCAACACCCGTAGCTTTCACAAACGGGAACATCTCGTCCTCCAGTGTCCGGTTGAGGAGCGAATACGGGTTCTGCACCGTTATCAACGGCTGGGCATTCAATTGTGATTGCACATGCAAGGCCTGCGCCACCTGCCATGCCTGGTGATTACAGACGCCGATGTACCGTACCTTGCCCTGTCGCACAAGGTCATCGCACGCCCTGAATTGTTCATCCAGCGAGACGGTTTCATCGACATGGTGCAGCAGGTAGACATCGATGCGATCCGTACCCAGGCGGGTCAGTGAACGTTCCACTTCACGCATAATGTGGAAACGGGAGAGTCCTTCATCGTTCGGCCCCGGACCAATGGGGCTGCGAACCTTGGATGTGATGACCACGTCATCCCGCCGACCCTTGAGCACTTTACCGAGCAGCTTTTCCGAGCTGCCGATGTTCGCCCTGTCATCCATGTAACCGTAGACATTGGCGCAGTCGATCAGGTTCAGCCCACCGTCAAGCGCGGTGCGTATCGCCCGTTCACCTTCTCTGGAATCGTTCTGCCCGCGAAAGCCCAGCCCCAGTGCCATGCGCGAAACCTTCACGCCGCCGGTTCCAAAGTTCACATACTGCAATGCCATGACCTCGCTGCTAACTTTCGCTTACGTGTTGAACTGTTCAGCGGCATTCTAAGCCGAAATCTTCCGCTCGGCCGACCGAAAACCATCCGGGCTGTACAACCACGGTAGTTGACCAAGAGGAACTCCGGGATTATAGTTCTGTTTGGTCTAGTTTATTTAGTACTATCCACGGCGAGTCTATGCCTGCACTTCAACAGACTAATAACCTACCGGCGACCTCATTCGCTGTCCTTGGCTTGCTCAGTTTCGGGCCCATGTCCGGCTACGACTTGAAGCAGTTTGCCGACCGCAGCATCAGTCACTTCTACTGGAGCCCGGCAAAGAGCCAGATCTACAGTGAGTTGCGCCGGTTAAAACAGGCCGGGCTGGTGACAGAGCAACACGTTCAACAGCAAACACGCCCTGACAAACGTATCTATGAGATCACGGAAGAAGGCCGCAACCAGTTGGCAGGCTGGGTGGGACACAGCGAGCTGGAACCGGCAGTGTTCAAGAGTACGTTCCTCCTGCGGGTGTTCCTCGGACGCGCCGCCGGGCACGAAGCCCTGTTGCATCTCCTGCAGCAACATCTTGCACAGGAAGAGGCAATGCTCGCCCACTTGCAAGAGGCGCAAGAGGAATGCTCCCCGTACAGTGATGACTCCCTGTATTCACTGCTGACAATACGTGCTGGAGTCCACATTACTGAAGCCACCATCAAGTGGTCCCACGAAGCAATCGCCGCCATTCACAGCCTTCACCCGGACTCACAAACACACACCGAAACAGGAGCACTTGATCCGGCATGACCACGCAGGCTGAATCAGCTACCGCAAGAAACAACAACGCCGTCATCTCCGTGAACGGTCTGAAAAAACGCTACACCGATATCGTCGCGGTCGATGACATTTCATTCGAAGTGACCCGCGGAGAAATCTTTGGCATGCTCGGCCCAAATGGGGCGGGCAAGACCACGACCATCGAGATACTGGAGGGGATGCGAAGCGCGGACTCCGGCACTGCTCTCGTCGGCGGATTCGATGTTCACCGCGACACTAAGAAGGTCAAGAGCATCATCGGAGTTCAGCTACAGGCATCGGCATTCTTTGACCATCTCTCAGTTGCCGAAACCATCCGGCTGTACGGAGAACTGTACGGCGAACGGGTGGACGTCGACGCGATCCTGGAAGAGGTGGAGCTCACCGACCGCCGGAAAGCTTATTTCAACCACCTTTCGGGTGGCCAGAAGCAACGACTCTCCATAGCAGTCGCACTGGTCAACAAACCGCAGGTTCTGTTTCTCGATGAGCCCACGACGGCGCTTGACCCACAGGCCCGGCGTCACATGTGGGACCTGATTCAGCGCATCCGCGCCACAGGGACAACCATCATGTTGACCACTCACTACATGGAAGAAGCGGAAGAGATCTGTGACCGTGTGGCGATCATGGACCAGGGAAAGATCGTCCAGTTGGACACACCCGATGTACTGGTCGAGCGGCTACTTGATAGCGGGTTCAAATCTACCCGTGTAGCCAAACTTGCAAACCTCGAAGACGTCTTCATCAACCTCACAGGACGCAGCCTGCGCGAAGGCTAGCCAACACGCAACGTAGCCCGGACGCATCACAAAATGAGAATCTACCTCGTACTGACCATCGCATCCCTCAAGATGTATTTCCGCAACCGGCAGGCCATCTTCTGGGCACTGTTCTTCCCGATGCTCATCATGCTGATCTTCGGGTTGTTCAACTTTGACAAGTTCTCGCCTCCGGATGTCGGACTGGTGAACAATGCAAACAACGACGCGGCAACCGCATTTATCGACGCTGTAAGTTCAGATGCGGACCCGCTGCTGGTACTGGATACAGGCAACGAGGCAGACCTCCGAGAGAAGCTGCGTACGGGTGACATCGACGCTTTGCTCATTCTCCCTGAAGGTTTCGGAAACCCCGGTTCTGTCTCAACAATCAAGGCTCTTTACGACTCCCGCAAGCCACAGGAACAGGGTGTAACCCAGACGATAGTTGGTGACGTACTGGACTCAATGTTCCTTCAGATGGCAAACGTGCCTGATGAGTACCGGGTGGAAAGCCGGTTTGTCATTGAGCCTGATTACATTGCCGGTGAAGGCCAGGGTTACAGAGGATTCATAGTTCCGGGTGTGGCGGCGATGGCCATCATGCAGTCCGGCCTGTTCGGAGTGGTCTTCAGTCTGATCCGCTACAAGACCGGCGGTGTGTTGCGCAGACTGCAAGCAACGCCAATAGGCGCGTCGCACTTTCTCATTGGACAAATGACGACCCGGCTCATCGTGACAATACTCCAAACCTACGTGCTGTTGCTGGTGGGAATGTTGGTGTTGGGCGTCAGCGTCGGGAACGGCACCATCATGAACTGGATCGACATCACCACCCTCGCGATCTTCGGTGGAGCACTGTTCACAGTGCTCGGCCTGGCAATCTCCGGATGGGCAAAGTCTGAGGACGTCGCAGCCCCGGTGGCGAACATCGTGTCGTTGCCGATGATGTTCCTCTCCGGTGTCTTCTTCCCTGTGGACTCGCTGCCGAACTGGCTCTCGTCAATCTCCCGGTTCTTCCCACTGACCTATCTTACTGACGGGTTCCGTGAAATAACGGTCAACGGCGCAAGCATCTTGACGCTGGGGCCAGAACTGCTGGGACTGGGAATCTGGACGGTGGTTTCGTTCATCGTCGCCACTCGCGTGTTCAAATGGGAATAGGTGTCAGCAGAGGCAGGTATCCGTAAATAAAAGAAGCGAGGAGCCAGCCCAGTGCACGGTTCTGAGCAGGTTACCTCGCTTCCTGTGCAGAATTACGGAAGTGGTTTCAGGACGGTTTTCACTCTAGCCAACATTTTTCGTCAATTCCCGGTGATTGGACCGGTCACGCAAGAGCGTTGATTCTGTCCGCCACCCGGAAATCGCGGTCTGTAATCCCGCCAACATCATGAGATGACACGGCTACCCGCACGGTGGAGTATCGGACATCGATGTCCGGGTGATGGTCAAGCTGCTCGGCAATTTCCGCCACCCTGTGGACAAACTCAATGCCATCCATGAACGCGCCAAAGTTGAATTCGCGGGCTATCTGTCCGTCTGAATAATTCCAGCCTGGGACTTGGGACAGGCGTTTTTCGATCTCATCACTTGAAAAGCCGGGCATCCGATCGTCTTTCTCGCACAACTCCGACTACTGGCCGGGAACTACGCGCTTCGTCTTTACGTACTCAATTACAGTCGCAAGACCGTCAGGCGGCGCGCCCAGTTCAACGGCTCGAGCAACGTCACGTTCTGCCAGTTCGTCCTGTCCAAGAGCAGTCAGTGCGACCGCGCGATTGCCAATAGCGTCGGTCATATCCGGCTTTAGTTCTATCGCCCGGTCAAAGTTCACCAGAGCCTGCTCGAACATGCCCATTGAGAGGTGCGCTGTGCCCATATTGAACTGAATATCAGCGTTTTCGGGATCCAGCCATGCTGCTTCCTCGAAATCGGCAGCCGCTTTATCCGGGAATCCCATGCGCGCTGATCGCAAGCCGCGCTCAAACCAGCCTTTGGCATCGGTCGGAGTCTGACCGCCATTTTCGGATTCTTGGCCATCCATTTGCGGCATTGGCGGCTGTGCAGGTTCCAGCGGCGGCATGTTTCGGTTATTCGCCATGATTGCTCCAGGATATTTTCACGTACAGCGTCCAGCTTAACTGCAATTCTGCCCGCATCAAACATTCCTTGCACCTTGCACCAACACCTGCACAGGTAAGATGCAGTCCACGATTCGGTTGGTATGCTTCGCAAACACCACGAAGCACCACGCTGACATTCAACGTGCGGAGACCATGATGAAGATTGCGCTCATTGGCCAGGCGGCGTTCGGCAAAGCCGTACTCGAAGCGATAACCGGGACAGGCAAGGACGAGGTAGTCGGCGTATTTGCAACGCCTGATGTGGAAGGTAGGCCTCGTGATCCACTCGCAGAGGCCGCCGATGCATCAGGCATTCCGTTATTCCAGTTCAAGCGTATGCGAAACGCCGAAGCCATCGAGCAGTTCAAATCCCTTGCGCCTGACCTGTGCGTCATGGCATTCGTGACAGACATCGTGCCAATGGACATGATCAACGCTCCGGCGCAAGGCACAATCCAGTACCACCCGTCCCTGCTTCCATTGCACCGCGGCCCCAGCTCTATCAACTGGCCCATAGTCCAGGGTGAAACACAGACAGGACTGACTATCTTCTGGCCGGATGATGGGCTGGACACCGGACCAGTGCTGCTGCAAAAGACGACTGAAATCAGCCCAACAGACACGCTCGGAACCGTCTACTTCCAGCGACTCTTCCCAATGGGTGTCGATGCAATGGTCGAGGCCATCGAGTTGGTGCGTAGTGGCAACGCTCCACGCATCACGCAGGATGAAAGCAAGGCGACCTACGAAGGTTGGTTCGGTGCGAAAGAGGCCGTCATAGACTGGTCGAAAGCCGGCGCTGACATTTTCAACCTCGTACGCGGCAGTGACCCATCACCGGGAGCAAACACGACCATAAACGGCACATCCATCGGCCTCTACGATGCATCGTTCTCGAGACAGGCGCAGTCGAGTCCACACGGTTCCATTGTCGTCATTGGAGAAAAGTCGATTGATGTAGCCGTAGGTGGCGGCACGCTATCAGTTGGTCGCGTAAGAACCAGGGGTGGAGCAAAAAACTCCGCAGCCGAGTTCGTCCGTTCAACCGGAGTTGGCGTTGGTGACCAGTTCGGAACCTGAACTCCCCAAAAGAAACTCCGAAAGCAGTTCAGATACCCTTCCCGGCTGGTCCAGCAACGCAATGTGACCGCAGTCTTCCAGAATCTCCAGCCGGCCGTTTGGTATCAGCGAAACAGCGCGGAGGGCGTGAGACAACGGGAAGAAGCGATCCTGTCTGCCCCAGAGCACCAGCGACTCCTGCCGAATCGAGCGCAACTCATCATCGGCGATCACATTTCGCTGGCCGCGCATGTCGGCGAACACAGGCATGTTGCGGCGCACCGCCAGTGAATGTCCCTCGTTCTCCATCACGCTGTACGCATAGTCAAGATACGCGTCATTGTCGCGGGCATCAGGATGAGTCACTTCGGAAAGCGCGAAAAACCGATCGTGCGCCCAACGAGGTGGCTGAGTGAAGATATGGCCGAATAACGGCAGTGAACTTAGCCTGAAACCCCACGGCAGCTGTCTGCCAAGCCCTGCCGAATTAATCAAGGCTAACCTGGCAACACGTTCTGGAAAATCTACGGTGAACCGTGCCGCAAGGTATCCTCCTACAGAAAGGCCAACCAGTGATGCCTTATCTATCCCGAGAACATCCATGAATGAACCGAGATAGTCAGTAGTGAATTCTGACATCGGGCTTGCCGAGTCAGGCTGGGTTGAAAGTCCAAAGATTGGATTGTCAGGCACGATGACCCGGAATCTTCGGGAAAGCGCTGCTATCTGCCTGAACCAGACGGCTCCACCGGCTCCACCGCCATGTATTAGCATCACAGCGGGTCCACTACCGTAATCCAGGTAATGAATCCGGTATCGGCTGGCATCGACAAACGCCCCACGATATTCGAGATCGGCGCGGGCAAGCAGTTCGACCATAGCGTCGAACACTCTCTGCTGGGATGCAGTCAGGTGTCTATCCGCAACTGTTGGCATGACACTGTCCGCCTGGAATGCGCCACTTTGACAATACTTCGGACAACAATCCTGAGTATATGTCGGTATCGACGAATAGAATCAAGAGATCCATGAGAGAACCGTTAGCCAAAATTGCCGACGCGGAGCCAGAACTACCCGCTCCCACTGATCTCCAACAGTCTGCACAGCAACTGCTGGAGTTCCCGCGCGTCCGTCACATGCTGGCAGAGCGCACCCGGTTCTTCCGGTCACGCGAACTGGCTGATTCTGTTGCACCACAGGAGCACATCGAAGACGTACGCAGGCTCCAGGCCGAAACTGCAGAAGCGGTTCTCATGCTGCATACCGCCGGAGACATCGGCCTGACCGGGCATCAGGATCTGCGGCCAATACTGCATCGCGCAGCGCTGGGCGGAATGCTTACCGGGCAGGAGATCATGTCCTGCGTCTGGCTGCTGGACTCGACATGGGTCGCCCGCAATGTCGTCATGTCGATGGACGACCGCACACCACTAATGCGCGCAATTGCAGCAGATATACCAGACCTGTCATTTTTCAAACATGAAGCCATGGCCGCGCTTACAGACACTGGGGACGTTCGAGATTCCGCCACACCGCGGTTGGGCAAGTTACGCACGGACGCGGCAAAGGCCTACCAGAAGCTGGTTCGAATCCTTGAGCGACTGGCATCATCATCAGATGTGCGATCAGCATTGCAGTCACCAAACATCGCCTCGCGCGGCGACCGCCTTGTCCTGGAAGTGCGAACTGACAGCCGCGAAGTCGTCCCCGGAATTGTCCATGATGTCTCCAACACCGGTGTCACCCTGTTTGTTGAGCCATTCCGAGCCGTCGACCCATGTAACGAATGGCGAGAAGCCGCCGCTGAAGCACAACGTGAAGAAGAGCGCGTGCTGCG